>CAJWQG010000003.1 GCA_913045175.1 uncultured Gammaproteobacteria bacterium
GTCGGCCGTTTATAGTACTCATCTCTGTTTGCCGCGACTACGAACCGGTAATGATCAAGTGGTGCTATTGCAAACAGGACTAAACACATTGAGACTGCGTCATAGGGAAAGCCAAAGAGTGTATCAGAGTGAATAAGTTCTATCAGGAGGCTGTATGTGGCATTACCCCGAGTTAGACCCGGTTGCTCTGCAACTTGGTCCTCTTGCGATCCATTGGTACGCCATTAGCTACATCGTGGGCATTGTGCTGGCGTGGTGGACAATTGGTATTCGCAACACTCGGTACAACCTGGGTTGGTCAGCAGAAGCGATATCGGACCTGATCGGCTATGGCGTTTTTGGCGTGATCCTGGGTGGTCGAATAGGCTACATGCTTTTCTATGGTACGGATCAACTGATTGATAATCCCTTGAGCCTATTCAAGTTATGGCAGGGCGGGATGTCGTTCCACGGTGGGTTACTTGGCGTCATGGTCGCAGTATTTCTCTACGCGAAAAAGCACGATAGAAAGTTCTTCCCGATTATGGACCTGATCGCTCCAAGCGTACCTCTGGCACTTGGCAGCGGTAGAATAGGCAACTTTATCAACGGTGAGCTACCGGGTAGGGTATCGGAGTTGCCCTGGGCAGTTATTTATCCCGGAGACGTAATCGCAAGGCACCCGTCGAGTTTGTATCAGGCAGCAATCGAGGGGTTGGTGCTTTTTGTCGTGCTGTGGTTTTTTGCGGCGAAATCACGTCCGCCGATGGCGGTTGCTGGCATGTTTTTGTTTGCCTATGGATTACTGCGAGGCTTTACGGAACTTTTTCGAGAACCGGATACCCATATTGGGTTTGTTGCATTTGGGTGGATCACAACAGGCCAGCTGTTATCCTTGCCGATGCTTCTGTGCGGTTTAGTAATATTGGTAATAAGCTATCGCGCTGTAAAACAGTCAGCTGTAAAACAGTGAGCTAAAAAAAGAGGACGAAGTAAACAATGATAATTGAACCTCGAATAAAGGGCTTTTTTTGTACCACCTCGCACCCAACTGGGTGTGCTCAGGACGTTGCGGAGCAGATTGCCCATGTCAAAGAAAATGGGCCGATCAAAGATGGCCCCTCTCGTGTCTTGGTGATTGGGGCCTCCGGGGGCTATGGGCTCGCATCCCGTATTTCGGCAGCGTTCGGTTGTGGCGCTTCTACCATAGGTGTCTTTTTTGAACGACCGGCGGTGAAAAAAAGAACAGCGTCCCCAGGTTGGTACAAATCTGCAGCATTTACTGAAGAGGCGACATCGGCAGGATTATATGCACGGAACATCAATGGTGATGCTTACTCCGAGAGCTTGAAACAACGCACAATCGAACTGATCAAGAAAGACCTCGGTGATATCGATATGGTGGTTTATTCGCTTGCTGCGCCTCAAAGAGAACTGGCCGACGGCACAGTGTGCCGTTCTGTTTTGAAGCCCATTGGTGAGCCATTTTCGGGTGTGACCATCGATATCAACAGTGCCCAGATTCGCCCGGTGAGCCTCGAGCCGGCAAGGGATGAGGAAATTCACGACACTGTCAAAGTGATGGGTGGCGAGGACTGGGAGCTATGGATTGACGCGCTAATGGAAGCTGGCGTTCTGGCCGAAGGCTGTATTACGACGAACTATACATATCTTGGTAGTGAGGTTACCTGGCCGATTTACTATCACGGGACAATCGGTAAAGCGAAGGAAGATCTGGATCGCGCCGCGCGGGCACTGGGTGAGAAAATGGCCAGTGTTGGAGGTACGGCACGGGTAGCTGTGATGAAAGGTCTTCTGACCGGGGCATCGTCAGCTATTCCTGGCATGTCTCTTTATCTTTCGCTGCTGTATAAGGCCATGAAGGCAGCCGGTAATCACGAAGGATGTATCGAGCAAACCACTCGCCTTTTTGCATCCCATTTGTTTGGAGAACGCAAGCTTGAACAAGATGATGCCGGGAGAATTCGCATGGACGGGTGGGAGCTATCAGATGAAATCCAATCCTACGTGCGAGAAAACTGGGCCAAAGTAAACGAGAGTAATCTTAACGAACTGACGGATTTTGCTGGGTATCAGGAAGCGTTCCTGCAGCTCCATGGATTTGGTTTTTCTCAGGTCGACTATAGCGCTGAAGTAGACCAGTCTGTCGAGATGGCACTTGTGGAGTAGCGTCATATCGACGTTCCTTTAATGACTATGTCCTAAAGAGATTAGCGTGATCGTCTCCTGCCAAAATTGTGTCTGGGTGTCAAGAATATACCCATGGAGACAAGCCGGCTTATTCGTCTTACTTATTGCCCCCGTGGTGTGGTGTACATTGGGGCCGCGTAGGCACTTGCCCTATCGGGTAAAACCTCTATTGGGTCAGTCTTGCTGATCATCATAGTACTGTTGTATCCCCATTTACTGCTTCTAGTGAGTAGGCGGTTTTTCAATCACTCCTCTGGTGCGAGGTATTCAATGCTGGTCGATGCAGTGTTGGTATCGCTTCTGATCGTGTTTATGGACTTCAATCTGCTTGCTAGCCTTACTTTTTTCGTGTGTCTGATAATCAGCACACTACTCATTTGCCCACCAGTGCTGCTGCTTTTGAACACATCTATCGTCGTTTCTGTTGGCGCGATCTTTTTCTCTCCCGAAAACGTGATGGAACCCAGCTGGGTTCAGGATGTGATGAGCGCCTGCTTACTTGTGAGCTTCAGTGGTTTTGTCGCTTTCCTTTGTTTTAGGTACAGATCGCTCTTGGTCGAGGATCATCAACGAGCGGGGAAGAGAAATGAGGTTCTGCAATCAAGACTTAAGCCTTACATCTCTCAGCAGGTATTCCACTCCATTACAGAGAATCAGATGATTCCCAGCCGGCGCTGTCATCTCACGGTGTTTTTCTCGGACATTGAAGGCTTTACTCACTCGATGGATCACCTAAACGAGAATGCGGTAACCAGATTACTGAACGAATACCTGAATGAGATGGCGCGGCTGGCACACCGCTTTGGCGGAACAGTAGATAAGTTCATAGGTGATGGTGTAATGATTTTATATGGTCATTCACCCGATATTCGAAGAGACGCAATAGCATGCGTACGAATGGCACTCGCCATGAGGGAGAAACTTAGCGAGATCATGTTTGACTGGCAGCAGCTGGGACAAGACTTGCATATTCGTATTGGTATTGATTCTGGATTCTGCACCGTAGGTAACCTCGGTTCATCGGAACGCATGGAGTTCACAGCGATCGGTAGTACGGTAAACCGGGCGAGTCGGTTGGAGGGATGCGCAGGGACTGATGAGATCCTGATCTACGATGCAACCTATAACCTGGTGTGTAATCACATAAAGTGCGGCGAAAGGACACTAGTGACAGTCAAAGGAATTGACAAGCCAATCGGTGTACATTGTGTGGAAGGATTGCTGGAAGCGCCCGATACCGTCCGACTACTTCGTTGACTAAGGTATAATGTCGCCTTTTTCTGGACCAGCAATGTCACTACGACTCGATGATTGTGTCTTTTTGAAAGCCTGTCGCGGCGAGAAGACGGATTACACACCAATATGGTTGTATCGTCAGGCTGGTCGCTATATGCCTGAATACCATGAGGTCAAGGGAGATACACCAAGCCTCGACTTTTTTAAGACGCCTGAACTGGCTGCGAAAGTCACTTGTGATGCGCAGCGAATCCTGGGAGTCGATGCAGCGATCCTGTTTACAGATCTACTGCCGATACTTGAGCCCATGGGTCTTAAACTGGACTATCTGCCAGGAATCGGGCCCGACATCAGCAACCCCGTACGCACGAATACGGATATAGACAATCTCGAGGTCACACCAGCAGCAGACACCGTTGACTATATAGGTGAAACGATTCGACTGGTCCGCAGGGAACTACCGGAAGATATACCACTAATCGGATTTGCTGGTGCACCTTTCACCTTGGCGTCCTATGCCATCGAAGGTCGTGGTTCCAGGAACTACGTTTTTGTAAAACAACTCATGTATGGCGACGAGAGTGCATGGAATACGCTAATGTCCAAGGTCACTGATGTCGTGATCGATTACCTAAATTATCAGATCGCATCTGGCGTACAGGCGGTTCAGCTGTTTGACAGCTGGGTAGGATGTCTGGGACCAAAGGATTACCGTCGTTTTGTGCTCCCACACAGCAAACGACTAATTGAGTCAGTTTCAGGCCGCGTACCGGTAATTCATTTTGGTACCGGTAATCCAGCACTTCTGCCTCTGATGGATGAAGCAGGTGCGGATGTCATGGGAATTGACTGGCGCGCGTCGCTAATGGATTCCTGGAAACTACTTGATGCGAAGTCCGTACAGGGGAACCTGGATCCAATCATCCTATGTGCCGATGAAGCATCCGTTGTACGCGAAGCGACAACACTACTGGACTCTGTAGGAGGAAAGCCGGGGCACATATTCAACCTGGGACACGGCATCATTCCCGACACTGCAGTCGAGAACGTCAAGGCGCTGGTTAGAACTGTCCAGGAATATCGTAATTAGGTTTTCGTAGGCTGACCGAGCTGGCGAAGGGGCCTCGAGACCGCTATTCCCATTGAGTAGACGGTATCGAATCTACTACTGAGCTGGGGTAAGGGGGGTATTGTTTCGCGACGCAAACATAGCGAACGGCCGCCGAGACCGCCTATGGCAACCACGATATTGCTCCGCCCAGGCGACCAACGAGGGCACAAATGAGCCTCTCAGGGAGGCCGAGAGCGAGCGGCGCGAAATAGTACCCCCCTTCCGCCAGCGGGCCGAGTCTTCCACGACTGGACTAGATGTTTTTCTGCAGGTACTTCGAGTTGCGTTGGTAGTTGTAAAGCGACTTGCGGGCTTCTGGCAATACGTCGATAGATTGCTCTTCGAACCCCCTGTCGACAAACCAATGAGCTGCTTGCGTGGTTAACACGAACAGGGAGGCCAGACCGAGTTTTTTCGCGTCTGCTTCTATACGTTGCAGTAGAAGTTCGCCGCGATTGTCATTGCGGTAGTCCGGGTGTGTTGCAAGGCACGCGAGCTCTCCCTTACCTTCAAAAGGATAGAGTGCAGCACAGGCGACAATCATGCCGTCCCGTTCGATGATCTTAAAGTGGTCGACCTCGGATTCGATTAGCTCTCGAGAGCGCTTGACCAGAATCCCATCCTGTTCCAAAGGACTGATCAGTTCCAGAATCCCAGCCACATCATCAGCGGTCGCTACTCTGAGTTGCTCGTAACTTTCCTCAACGATCTGGGTGCCAGAACCATCTCGCGTGAATAGCTCTTCCAGTAATGCGCCATCGCGTTCATAGCTTATAACGTGACACCTGTTTACACCTTCAAGACATGCTGAAATCGTTAGATCAGCAAGTTTCTGATCAGCAGGATCGGATACTGACGGGATCTGATCCTTTGTTAGCTCGTTGATTAACTTTCCATTTTTATCTTGTATGCCATCCTCTGAAGAAAAGTAAATCAGCTTCTCGGCTGAAAGGGCCGCCGCAACGTCATGAGCGAGTTCACGTTCATCGAGAACGAAAGTTTCCCCAGAAGGAGAGTGGCCGCTTGAAGAGATCAGCACGATAGCGTTGTTGGCGAGTTGCGTTTCGATTGCAGATCGATTGATACTGCGCGTCGTTCCCGTGTGGTGATGGTCCACACCATCTTTGATTCCAATCGGTTTGGCTTTGACAAAGTTGCCGCTGGTTACCAGCATCTCTGAATGCATAGCCGCGTGACCACGTGAGAGTCCCGCTTCCAATTTTCCTTTTGCGGAATCGACCGCGGCTAGAATCATAGGGAAAATGGCGGGTGGGGTGATATGCACTGAACCTGACCCTGACACAGAGAAGGGCCACTCCTCATAGCCGAGGGATTGTTCAATTTGGGGATCAGCACCATGGATGATCACTTGCCTTACACCAAGACTATTCAGCAGTGCAATATCGTTTAATACATTAACGAAATTATCGTGCATGATCGCTTCACCACCGAGGAAGAATACAAATGTTTTCTCTCGGTGTGTGTTGATGTATGGGGTCGATGCCCTAAACCACTTAAGGTGATCTTTATCGCTCATGATGTGTACTAGTTAAGGCAGTACTTTTCTACAAGGGCGCGGATTATAGCAACTGTTGGTTCAAGTTGGTTAAGGTCAATATATTCATTTGGCTGATGTGCCTGATCAATGGACCCGGGTCCTAGTACTATGGTTTCGATACCGAGATCGGCTAAAAAGGGTGCTTCGGTCGCAAAAGCGACAGAGCGTGCAGCATTGGATGTTAAGTCTTGTAAGGTGCCCAAAAGTTCTGATTTAGGGTTTTCGAACGGTGCAATGGGGTTATGAATCAACTCCAGATTGCTGGTTAGGCCTGGCGCGGTGTTAATTTTTTCGATGCGGGAGCGAAGTTCCATCAGTAATTCTTCGTTGTCCATTCCGGGTAGGGTTCTGACATCCAGAGAAATAGAAACATGGTCGCAGATTCGATTTGGGTTATTCCCTCCGTGAATACAGCCTAAGTTGAGAGTAGGGTAAAAAACGTCAAAACGATCGTCTGTGAAGTTAGCCTTTAGCTGGTCACCAAAGTCTGTGAGTTCATTAATTATGCTGGCAGTTGCGTTGAGCGCGTTTGCCCCTAACTCAGGATTGGATGAGTGTCCTGATTCACCGTGAATATCCGTTCGCAGCATCATTATCCCTTTATGTAAATTGATAGGGCTGAGAGATGTTGGTTCGCCTATTACCGCGTACTTTGAATTCCTAATGTCTTCTTCTTTAAGAGCGCGGATGCCGCTCATCGTAGATTCTTCGTCCGCTGTCGCCAGAATAATCAATGGATGCTTGAACTGCCGATTCATGAGCGGATAGATCGCTTCAATGATGAGGGCGAAGAAACTCTTCATGTCACTGGTACCCAAGCCATACCAGCGACTGTCTACTTCCGAAATCTTAAACGGGTCGGATTGCCAAAGATGTTCATCGAGGGGGACAGTATCGGTATGCCCAGAGAGTATTAAGCCTTCTGTACCTTTGCCCATGGTAGCAATGAGGTTTTCTTTTCCCGGAAGGCTTGGTATCGGCTTCGTTGTTACGTTAAGTCCCAATTCGTTAAGCCAGTTCGCCAGCAGACTAACCACGTCATGGTTCGAAAGATCGAACTGCGCAAGGGTACTACTCATCGACGGGGTGGCGACAAGGTCAAAAACCATTTGCTTGACGGTGGGCGAACTTGGCATTGCCGGAGTGTACCAGTATTAAGCTTGTGAGCGGAAAGCACCGAAAAAAAGGTGTAAGCTGTAAATACCCCTAAAAAATGGGTTGAGTTCGTGAACGAGGCAAGAAAACCAGACATAACCATCAATCTTCGATCAATCATTAATAATCTGGTCGCGGACCGGCGTTTGTCAATGGATGCGGCTGATCAGCTGAGTCTCAAGACAAGGAGCGGGGACAAACTGAACTGGCATCCGCTCGAAATGATCGCGGAGGATATGTATCCGGACCTTAAGAATGAAGGGAAGTTACTTGATCTCGAAACACTGACCATGTGGTTATGTGAGAAGTCGGGTCAGCCCTATAAACGAATCGATCCACTCAAGATAGAACCGACCGTCGTGACCAAGGTAATGTCCTATGAGTTTGCCAAGCGTCACGAGATTCTTTGTATAGAAGTAACCGACGAAGAAGTCGTTATCGTTATTGCCCAGCCGTATACGTCGGCCTGGGAGAGTACGATTCAACAGTCGCAGCCTTCAAGCAAAATCATTACGCGGATGATTGTGAATCCGGTGGACATTCGTAACAATACGCGCGAGTTGTACACCATGGCGCGTTCGGTTAATCAAGCGAACGCGAAGGGACCGGCGACCAGTTCTCTGACCAATCTCGAGCAGATGCTGGAACTTGGTCAGTTTGATGAGGCAAATGATCAGCACATCGTAAACATCACCAGCTCGTTGCTAACCTATTCGTTTAACCAGTGCGCAAGTGATATTCACCTTGAACCCAGACGCGATAAAGGGAGTGTCCGCTTCCGCATTGATGGCGTTTTGCACACTGTATATGAGTTCCCGGCTCCGGTTATGACCGCGGTGATTTCACGACGTAAGACGTTGGGTCTAATGGATGTGGCCGAGAAAAGATGTCCCCAGGACGGATGCTTGAAGACGAAAACTGAAGATGCGTATGAGGTAGAACTTCGTTTGTCGACATTACCAACCGCGCATGGTGAAAAAATGGTCATGCGGATCTTTGATCCGGACATCCTGCTAAAGAGCTTTAGCGAACTGGGTTTGGCTAACGATGACTATGATCGCTGGGAAGGCATGGTGGACAATCCCAACGGCATTGTGCTCGTTTCTGGCCTGACCGGCTCAGGCAAGACAACGACTCTGTATACCAGCTTGAAGCATCTGGCAACGTCCGAGGTTAACGTGTGTACCATCGAGGATCCTATCGAGATGGTGGAACCCGCTTTTAACTAAATGCAGGTTCAGTCGAACATTGACTTGAATTTTGCCGATGGCGTACGCGCGTTGTTACGTCAGGACCCCGACATCATTATGGTAGGGGAGATTAGAGACCTGGAGACGGCTGAAATGGCGATTCAGGCTGCACTTACCGATCACCTGGTATTGTCCACAGTGCATACAAACGATGCACCCCTGGCGGTGACAAGTTTGCTTGAGTTGGGGGTTGCACCCTATTTGATTAAGGCGACAGTCCTGGGCGTTATGGCACAGCGACTGGTGTGTACGTTATGTGATAATTGCAAGGCCAGGGTGCAAACGGATTCCCACATGTGGAAAGCACTCACCGCGCCATGGAAAGGTATCAAGATTCCGAAAGAGGTCTTTCACCCGGTAGGATGTCTCGAATGTCGTGAAACCGGATTTCGTGGACGACAAGGCATTTATGAGTTGCTATTGATGTCAGACCCGTTCAAGGGCCTGATAAAGGAAGATACCGATATTGGAACCTTGAGACGTGCGGCGATGCGAGAGGGTATGCGCACGCTTCGATTGTCAGGGGCGCAAAAGGTCGCAGCAGGAGAAACGACTATCGATGAAGTTCTCCGAGTAGCGCCATTCTCAGGGACTGAATAACGGCGTGACCCGGGTCGATGCAAGATTAGAAGTTGAGGCAGCACTAAAAAACGCCGATCCAGTTCTAGTTTCAGAGCTCACTCGGGTCTGTCGATTGAGCGATTATGTTTACCAGTGTGTAAATCGTTACCCAGAGCTAATAGCCGAATTATTTTCCTCTGAGGACTCTATCGGATCTCGGGAGCAAGGCTGGTATCTGAAATCTCTGGCCAGCTTGCTGCAAGAGACTTCCGATGACTTTGATCAGAAGCTGCGAGAGTTTCGGCGTAGAGAAATGATCCGTGTGATCTTTCGAGACTTTTCTCGACGAAGCGATCTTATCGAAACGACGCGAGATCTCTCGTTATTCGCCGAGGCCGCTATATATACTGCACTGCTCTATCATTACCAGAATAATGTCACTCGTTTCGGCACACCAAGATCAGCTGATGGTGACGCTCAACAGATATGCGTGCTGGCCCTTGGGAAACTCGGCGCTTATGAGCTTAATCTTTCCTCCGATGTAGACCTGGTGATGCTCTACGATGAGCAGGGGGTTACTGATGGCAATAAATCAATTTCAAATCAGGAATTTTTTCTCAAAACCGCGCGTCAGGTAATTAAAACACTGGATGAAACTACTGCCCATGGTTTCGTTTTCCGGGTAGACATGAGACTACGGCCATTCGGTGAAAGTGGTCCCTTAATTCAGCATTGGAATGCAATCGAGAATTATTTTCTTGAGCACGGACGCGATTGGGAGCGTTATGCATTCATCAAAGCGCGTGCGATCGCAGGGGACATTGAGCTTGGGGAGAGTTTTCTCGAGATGCTTAAACCCTTCGTCTATCGAAGGCATCTTGACTTTGGAGCAATCGAGTCGTTGCGAGAAATGAAGTTGCTGATTAATCGGCATGTTGAGCTAAACGAACTGCAGGATGATCTAAAGTTGGGGCCGGGTGGTATCAGAGAGGTGGAGTTTATCGCTCAGGCGCACCAGCTGATCTGGGGTGGCAACAATGAAAAGCTCAGGGAGCGTCGCTTGCTTGAGGTGCTTGGTGTGATGGCTGAGGAACAATTACTTCCTGTAGAAGAAATAGATCAATTGAAGGAGGCGTATGTTTTTCTGAGAAACAGTGAACATGCGATCCAGGGGGAAAAGGATAGACAAACCCACCAACTACCTACCGATGAAACATCCATGGCTAACCTGGTTGAGGTCATGGAGTGTGAGGATGAGTCCGTTTATCAGCAGGCATTGGCAACTCACCGCGACCATGTAAGTGCGTGCTTTAAGAAGTTCATGAGTTCGAGTCAGACGGAGCACGAGGTATTACTGGAAGGGGGTTTGCATTGGCCTGGAGTTTGGCGTGACCCTGAAGAACACAAAAGTATGCTCGGGACCTCCGGATTCAGTGATGCTGCTGCAGTCGCCGAACGATTGCGGCAGTTTACAGAAGCGATACTCCAGCAGGGTTTGCAGGATCTGGTCATTGAGCGAATCAACAAACTGATGCCGCTGCTATTGAGTCTTGTAGTAAAGCAATTCGACGCGGATGCAACGCTTTTCCGAGTGTTGCCCATCATCGAAGCTATTGAGCGCCGGTCCACTTATGTCTCGTATTTGCTTGAGAACACGGATGCCCTGAAAAGAACTATTGAGCTGTGTGCAATGAGTCCCTGGGTAGCGACCAGGCTAAACGAATATCCGATTTTGTTATACGAGCTTTCCGATCGAAGTATCGATGAATTTAGTTTTGAACCAGCCGAATTGACAGAACAGCTAAATGAAGCGTTATTGCTGATCGAAGATGAGGACCTCGAGTCGCAGATGGATACGCTTCTAGTGTTTAAGAATGCGGTTGTATTGAGGGTAGCCGTCTGCGAGTTATTGGACCTGCTGCCTTTGATGAAGGCGTCGGATGCTCTTACGAACATTGCGGAAGTGGTGTTACAGCAGTCCCTGGATCTTGCCTGGAACTATCTTGTTTCCAGGCATGGCGTGCCGCAGGATTGTGAAGGCAAAACGTTGCCGAGGCAGTTTGCGATTATTGCGTACGGCAAGCTTGGAGGAATTGAATTAGCTTACGGATCTGATTTGGACCTGGTGTTCTTGTTTGACGCTGACATACACGGTGCTACGAATGGGGATAGGTCTATCAATAACAATGTGTTCTTTCTCAGACTGGCTCAGAGGATTATTCATATTCTGACCAGTTTTACACGCTTCGGGATACTGTATGAGACGGACATGAGGCTACGTCCTGCTGGCAACAAAGGCGCCATGGTCTCTACCGTGTCGAGCTTTGAACGATACCATCGGGAAGAAGCATGGACCTGGGAGCATCAGGCACTGATTCGTGCCCGCTTTGTTGCGGGTGACACTATCATTCGTGAAAAATTCGAATCCGTTAGAAAGACGATTATCGAATCTCACCGGAACGGGCGTGAACTAAAACAAGACGTGGTCAAGATGCGTGAGAAGATGCGCGCTCACTTACTTGGCGAGAGAGAGCGACCTCAATTGTTGACTAGTGTGGATTTGAAGCACGAAATTGGGGCTATTGTTGATATTGAATTTATGGTCCAATACGCGGTTCTCGCTTGGGCTCACGAACATCAGGCCTTGTCTGAATGGACCGATATGATGCGGCTTTTGGACGAAATTAGAGATCATGAGCTGATGAGTCAGGCGGAGTCAGAACTACTGCAGAACGCCTATCTAGCGTATCGACGTGCGGTTCATTATAAATCGTTGGGTAGGGAAGTGGCATCCTTTGACACGCTGCATGAGTATCGTCAGGATGTTTATGGAGTGTGGCAGCACTTCATGCTGGATGAATCAAGCGACGCTTAGTTCTGTTTGATACTTAGTTTCGACAAATGGCTTAAGCTGCATGACAAACTGGAAATGGGAATCGAGAAGTGGATACGTTAGCTGACAGAGATGGAGTAATTTGGCTCGATGGCGAGCTGGTGCCCTGGCGCGAAGCTAAAGTCCATGTGTTAACCCACACGTTGCACTATGGGCTTGGCGTATTCGAAGGTCTGCGCGCTTATGCAACGGATAATGGCCCCGTAATTTTTCGTTTGCATGACCACACCCGGCGTTTGTTTCGGTCTGCACATATTCTGAGTTTTCCTATGCCTTGGACTGAAGATGAGCTGAATGAAGCACAGATCACGGTGGTAAGGGAGAACAATCTGAACGAGGCGTATATTAGACCGATGTGTTTCCTGGGGTCTGAGAACATGGGACTGCGGGCAGAGGGTTTGACGCCGCATTGCTCCATTGCTGCCTGGGAGTGGCCTGCTTATGTTTCACCGGAGGCCACGGTTGAGGGAATCAAGGTTCGGACGTCTTCTTATACACGCCATCACGTTAACATTACGATGTGCAAAGCCAAGGCGAATGGAAACTACATTAATTCGTTGCTGGCTCTTAGAGAAGCAACCGAAAGTGGCTGTGACGAAGCATTGCTGCTCGATAACGAGGGTTACGTGGCTGAAGGCAGTGGTGAGAATATTTTCCTGGTACAGAACGGTCAGCTGGTTACCCCGGAGTTGACGTCTTGTCTTGAGGGTATCACCAGAGCAACCGTAATTGCGTTGGCAGAGGAAATCGGTCTTACGGTTACTGAACGACGGATTACGCGAGACGAGGTCTATATTGCTGATGAAGCGTTCTTCACCGGATCGGCCGCGGAGGTGCTTCCCATACGTGAATTAGACAATCGAACCATTGGTTGTGGTGGTCGTGGACCTGTAACCGAGAAACTCCAGACGATGTATTTCGATCAGGTTATGGGTAGGCGAGAGCAGCATCCCGAATGGTCCACACCTGTCGTTTAGTCCGGCGCCAAATGAGTGAATGTCGATGACTGAGCAACGAGTCCTTGTTGTCAGTCCTTCCTGGGTTGGCGATATGGTTATGTCGCAAACACTTTACTCGTTGCTCAAAGAGATAAATCCAGACGCTCAGATAGATGTAATAGCACCAGGGGCGTCCAAACCAATATTGTCCAGAATGGCTGATGTTCATCAGTCGGTATTATTTGACGTTGGTCATGGCGAGTTACGACTGGGATACCGGTCATGCTTCGCTAAGCGTCTTAGATCGAACCATTACGATCAGGCGATTGTTTTGCCGAACTCCTTGAAGTCGGCGCTTGTACCATTTCTGGCCAATATTCCCGTTCGAACAGGTTATCGGGGGGAAATGCGATACCTGTTACTCAATGATGTTCGGCGTCTCGATAAAACTCGACTACCTCGAATGATTGATCGTTTTATGTCGTTGGGGTTAGCGCCGGAAGAGGCATTGCCTGAGTTCAAGCCGCCGGAGCTAACAATAGATCCAGGGAACCAGGAGGATTGCCTAAAGAGGTTAGGCTTAGACTTATCGTTACCAATACTTGGGCTGTGCCCTGGTGCAGAATTTGGTGACGCTAAACGTTGGCCGGAAGAGAAATTTGCCGAGGTCGCGAAAGGGGCAATCGATGGAGGAATGCAGATTTGGCTGTTTGGCTCTGCGGCGGATCGGCTTATAACCCAGAAAATTGTTGAGCGGTTGCCCACATCCAAACAGAAGAATTGCCGGAATCTAGCAGGGCGAACGACCCTGCTTGACGCGATTGACCTGCTTAACCTTTGTCGACAGGTGATAAGCAATGATTCTGGGCTGATGCATATTGCAGCCGCGGTAGGCTGTAGGACGATCGTTCTATATGGTTCGACTTCCCCGGAGTTTACGCCTCCCTTAACCGACAAGGCATCTATTCTTAGGGAGGAAATCTCCTGTAGCCCTTGCTTTAAGCGGGATTGCCCGTTTGGTCACAAAAATTGTTTAAACCTGATTGAGCCAGGGCGTGTCCTAGCACAACTGGAAATCTGATGAAGATTCTTATTATCAAGATGTCTTCCCTTGGGGATGTTGTGCATGCGCTGCCGCTGGCAACTGACATTCACGCTCGTTACCAGGATGCAGTTATCGACTGGGTGGCAGAGGAGGCCTTTGCCGATATTCCTTCTTTACATGGACATGTGTCGAGTGTAATTCCGGTGGCGCTGCGTCGTTGGCGCCGCAATTGGTGGTCTGCCCAGACTCGCCGTGAGTTTTCTCAATTTGTTCAGAGACTTCGACGTGACCGCTATGATCTTGTGATTGATGCGCAAGGCCTGCTTAAGAGTGCATTGGTGACTCGATTGGCCAGGGGGAGTAGTGGAGGTCTTGATTACCGATCCAGTCGTGAGTCAGTTTCCAGTTTCTTCTATCATCGGCGGGTTGAAGTAGACAAACAAAAGCATGCCATCGATAGAGTGCGAGAACTTGGAGGTTCATTACTGAATTATAAACCCGAGACGGAAGTTGAATTCGGGCTCTCTCGGGCTCCGCAGGGTCAAAGGAACTCGATAATGTTGCTGCATGGTACGACCTGGCCTTCTAAGCATTGGCCGGAAGAACAATGGAAGGCATTGGCAGATCTGGTAGAGGATGACGGGTACCAGGTGATCGTTCCCTGGGGTAGTGATGTTGAGCATAGTAGAGCACTCCGTATTGCGAGCGAAGCGTCTGTATTACCCAGGATGACGGTGCGGGAACTCACAGATAAGATTGCGAGTTGTGCAGGTGTCGTAACCGTAGACACGGGCCTTGGGCATCTGGCGAGCGCTCTTGAAGTGCCGACGGTCGCCTTGTATGGATCCACGGATCCGGAACTCACCGCTATCAGAGGGGCGTACCAGACTACAATAGTAAGTGATCACTTACCATGTATTCCATGTAGAAAAAGAAATTGTAAGTTCTCTAGCGACGACTGTAAAATCTATCCTCCCTGCTTTAAGACGACACCGGAAGCCACGTGGAAAGCGCTACTGTCTCAGATCAAAACCGCGTCCCAAATCTAAAGCTCGCGTTTTGCCTCTATAAGTACTTCCCTCATGGAGGTCTTCAGTTGGATTTCCTGCATATGGGGATGGCTTGTCAGCGCCGAGGGCATGAAATCCGCGTTTACACACTGGAATGGGTCGGAGATATACCGGAAGGCTTTGAGGTAGTGATCGTTCCTGTTTATGCCATCACTAATCACAAGCGATATGAAAGATTTAGCATTTGGGTAACCG
Organism: uncultured Gammaproteobacteria bacterium; assembly: GCA_913045175.1. Classification (GTDB taxonomy): domain Bacteria; phylum Pseudomonadota; class Gammaproteobacteria; order Pseudomonadales; family Azotimanducaceae; genus UBA7455. The sequence continues at coordinate 15,203 of CAJWQG010000003.1, forward strand.
AAGCACTGCGGAAAGATCCAGTGGATGGGGTAATTGGTATCAACAAGATGCCGGGTCTTGACGTATATTTTTGTGGTGACTCCTGCTACGAAGAGAAAATGCGCACCCAGCGTGGCTGGTTTGATCGTCAGTTGCCGCGGTATCATCATTTTGCACGCTATGAACGTGCGGTGTTTGCTAACGAAAGTCCTACCGAAATACTGATGATTTCGGATGCTCAACGACCCTTCTTTGAAAAATATTACGGAACACTTAAAAGCAAAATGCATTTTCTGCCGCCAGGTATTTCCAGTGATCGCATTGCCCCCCCCGATGTCGATGATTTGCGACGAGAGATGCGAGCGGAACTGGGTTTGGCCGATGACGATTTTATGCTGCTTACCGTGGGCTCGGGTTTTATCAAAAAAGGTGTAAGCCGGGCGCTTCATGCACAACGATCACTCGCTTCGGAAATTCGTAACAAGACGCGTTACTTCATTGTGGGTAGAGATAACCCCGCACCTTTCAAGCGACTCATATTCAGACTGGGCCTTCGTAAGAACGCGACAATTCTTTCTGAAGGTCTGGACCCGGACGAGATTCCACGATTTTTGTTTGCCGCCGATCTGTTGTTACACCCTGCCACTGACGAGGCCGCCGGAATTATTTTGTTGGAAGCTGCGGTTGCAGGGCTGCCTGTTCTTGCTACTGACAATTGTGGATATGGACACTATGTTGAGGAAGCGGATGTTGGCTGCCTTGTCAAAAGTCCGTTCGAACAGGAGACGTTGAACCAGAAGTTACTTGAGATGCTCCAGGCAGATCGAAGAGCAGAGTGCATTGAGAACGGTCGAAATTTCGCAAAAAATGCAAACATCTACTCGCTTCACCAGGAGGCTTCTTACCACATCGAGCGAGTGATTTTCGAACGTTCGACCGCAAGAGACTATGCAGGCACGTTGGCTTTTACACTCTACAAATATATGACCTTCGGAGGGTTGCAACTGGATTTCATTCGTATCGCGAAGGAATGTCAAAGTCGCGGTTACAAAGTCAGGGTTTATACATTGTCCTGGGAAAGTCAGGTGCCTTCAGGTTTTGACGTCATCCACGTCCCGGTTAAATCCATGACTAATCATAGTCGCTACCAGAAGTTCTCGGCATGGGTGAGCGAACACCTTAAGCAGTATCCGGTGGAAAGTGTGGTGGGGTTTAACAAAATGCCCGGATTGGACGTCTACTATGCGGCGGATTATTGCTATGAAGAAAAGATGCATACACAGCGTAGTTGGGTGGATCGTTTACTCCCCAGGTATCACCACTTTTCTAGCTATGAAAAGGCCGTGTTCGATAAACCCTTGAAGACAGACATTCTGATGATATCTGAGGTACAGAAGCCCTTGTTCTTCAAATACTACGGAACCCAAGAGTCGAGATTTCACTTGTTACCGCCCGGTATTTCCAGAGACCGGAGAGCCCCACCAGATGCAGATGATGTAAGGCAAGGGCTAAGAAGTGAGTATGCACTTACTAACAACGATTTTCTATTATTGATGGTGGGATCTGGGTTTGTCACGAAAGGACTCGATCGCATTCTCCTCGGCATGTCATCTTTGCCGGAAGATGTACGAAAGCGAACTCGCCTGATCGCTATTGGACAGGATGCCCCCGACCAGTTTCAGCGGATGGCCTGGCGTCTGTCTTTGGAAAATCAGGTCCAGATTCTCAAAGGAAGAGACGATATTCCGCGCTTCCTTTTAGGGGCCGATCTGCTGGTACATCCGGCATACATGGAAAATACTGGTACCGTGCTGCTGGAAGCGACGGTTGCCGGTCTGCCGGTTCTGGCCACTGACGTGTGTGGGTATGCTCACTATGTAAAAGAGGCAGGGGTCGGGCGGCTGGTACCTTCACCTTATGAGCAAAAGGTATTTGACCAGCAACTCTTGTCCATGATTACAGCGACCGATTTATCCGAAATGAAAAAGAACGGGCTGGCTTTTGCTGGCTACGCGGATATCTACAGTATGCCTCAGCGAGCCGCCGACTTTATCTGTCAGTTCGCGCAGGAAAAGAGCGACGCGCGCAAGGGTAAACTCAGAGTCATGAATTGAACGTGCAGCATCAATATATCGATCAACGTTTTCATCATTTGTTTTCAGATGATCAGCTCTTTGAACAGGTCTCGCAGTTCGATGGAAAAGTTTTTCGATCACTAGAGAACCGCCGGACCGTGCGAATTGAGAAAGGCGGCGAGCGATTTTTTGCCAAGACACATTTCGGTGTGGGTTGGATGGAGATTATTAAGAATCTCTGCCAGCTGCGATGGCCAGTCCTTGGTGCGGCGAATGAATTCAGAGCGCTGAACGAACTGCAGCGTTTAGGTATTGACACGCTGACGCCGGTGGTCTATTTCAGTGAGGGCATTAATCCTGCTAGACGACAGTCCTGCATCGTCACGCGAGCCCTGGAGAATACCAAGAGTCTGGAAGAGCTATTTGAGGCGAACAAGGTAAGTCTCAGGCTCAAGCGTGCCCTGATCCCAAGGTTAGCGAAAGTAGGTCGAGAAATGCATGACAATGGGATTAATCACCGAGACTTTTATCTGTGTCACTTTCTTATCCCTATGGAACAGTCGGATCCAAAACCCTTCCTGATTGATCTCCATCGAGCCCAGGTGCGCAAAAAGACGCCACGGCGATGGCGAGTTAAGGATGTGGGTGGACTGTTCTTTTCGGGGTTTGATTACAACATTACCCGTAGAGATGTATTTCGCTTCATAAAGTCGTATAGCGGAAAAACGCTCCGGCAGACGCTACAGGAAGATAAAGAATTTTGGCGCGAAGTTTTTCAGCGAGCGACGAAACTTTATTTTCAGGATCACCAGTCCCTTCCCGCCTGGGTACGGGCAATGGAACCCAAGCTTTGACGTGGGTGGTACACACAGACAACACGGCGGAGATGCTGGCATTTGCATCTGCTGAAGCGTGTGTTGATCAGGTGGGTGAATTGGTCAGTGACTATGGCCTTAATCTGCTGAAGAAAGTGAAAGTTTGTGGTCTGACCTATTACGTCAAGCAGTATCATCGTCGAGGTAGGGGGTTGCGACGCTACCTTGGTCGTAGCAGAGCTCGCGGGGAATGGGAAAATATTCTTTTATTTCAATCACTTGGGATTCCCTGCTTGCGTTTGGTTGCGTATGGTGAATCCCGTGATATTGGCGTTGTGGTCACTGAGGAGGTATCTGGTGCGGTGGATCTGGAAACCTATACCGGGAGGGGTGTTGATACTCAGTTTGCCGAAATGGTCATTGATCGGCTATCTGGTTACGTTCGTAGTATGCATCAGTACAGTTTTACCCACAACGATCTAAAGTGGCGTAACATTCTTGTCAGGGACAATCGAGAGACGAAACGTCAGAATGCAGGGGAAATTGAAGTTTACATTGTGGATAGCCCTCTGGGACGTAAATTCTGGGAGCCGTTTCTGCCCAGACGAATCGTAAAGGATCTTGCATGTCTGGACAAAGTTGCGAAACATAGACTGAGACGATCTCAGAGATTGCGGTTCTATCTTAAGTACAAGAATTTGGACCGCTTAAACGAATCTGCAAAACGCGAGATCAGGAGTGTGCTTCGTTTTTTCGAAGGTAGGGAGTAGTAGTGAGTCTGGAGCTGATGGATACAGACTGCCTGATTAGTGCAGGCAGAAATGTGAATACGCCGTTTCGTCTGCAGGTAAGGAAACCTGATAGAGGTATGGCCGAGATCGAGTTCGTTCGAGTACTTCGACTATTGCCAACCAAGAGGATAGTCGCGCTTGCGCGCGATGAGGGCCAGCCAATTCTCGTAAAGACCTTTCTTGGCAGGCATGCCACTCGCAATGCTAAACGAGAGATTCAAGGCATCGGTCATATTGTCGACGCGAACGTTCGTACTCCCAGGTTGATGTGGGAGGGTTCATTACGAGGTGGTGGACGTTTGCTGGCATTCGAGTTCTTACCGGACGCGGTAAGTTTGTTCGAACAGCTGGAACGATGTGAAAGCGAACGATTTGAAGTGCTATCTGGCGTAATGGAAATCATGGCGAAGCTCCATGACCATGGCGTTGTCCAGAAAGATATTCATTTGGCCAATTTTCTTTTGAGTGATGGTCAGGTCCATACCATCGACGGTGGGGATATCCAGCGAAAAAATTCACGAGCCCTAGCAGAGGGCCCGAGTATCGCAAATCTCGCATTGTTCTTTGCACAGTTTCTTGCTCGCCATGATGATTTGGCTCCGCGAGCGTTTGCAAGCTATGAGACGGCGCGAGGTTGGCGTGAAGATCCTGGTCGGGTGGATCGACTAATGAATGAAATATCCCGAAGTAGGGAATCGCGAAAACGAGTGTACATAGGTAAGACGTTTCGTGACTGTACGAGATTCGTTTGCCGTTCTTCTTTTACACGTTTTATGATTTGTGAAAGAAAAGCCTTCACTCAAGAGATGCAAGGTTTGTTGGAAGAGCCAGATACCTTTATAGAAGACGGAAGAATGCTCAAGCGTGGCAATTCTTCGACAGTATCACTGGTTCATCTGAGCGATCGGTCTCTGGTGATCAAACGATATAATATTAAAGGGCTTTTTCATGGTTTAAGGCGAGCCTTTAGAAAAAGCCGAGCCTGGATTTCCTGGACCAATGCGTTCCGTATGGAATTTCTGGATATCCCTGCGCTGAAACCGGTCGCACTTATTGAGAACAGATTGGGACCGCTGAGATCGAATGCCTATCTGGTTACCGAATATGTTGAAGGCCCGGATGCGCTGGAATGTCTGCGTGATACGAAAACCCCAAACGGTGAGTTGGAGGCCCTCGCGAGTATCCTGCAAAAACTGGCCGAGTCGCAAATTTCTCATGGTGATCTAAAAGCCACCAACTTTTTGATGTCTCAAAGTGGTCCGGTAATCATTGACCTTGACGCCATGCGTGAACATAGAAGTCGTCAACAGTTTGCACGGGCCTTTAAGCAAGACCTGGAACGTTTTATGGAGAACTGGCGAGACAACCCGATGCTAACCAACCGGTTTAGTAGATTACTCTCCGAATTGAACCATCGATACGGCGCGAGCTTAAAATAACCTTCAGCGTGCCCAAGCAGGTAGAATATCCCTTTTGGTATTTCTTAAGGGTTCTGTAGTTGTCATTAATAGTTCTTGGGTTGTCTGGTGCACTGACGCACGATTCCTCTGCCGCACTCTACGTTGATGGAAAGTTGGTTGCAGCTGCGGAAGAGGAGCGCTTTATTCGCGACAAACACGCGAAAAATCAAATGCCTCTGCACGCGGCAAGATTTTGCATGGAATTTGCTGGAGTTCGCCCGGACGATATAGATGTAGTAGCGTTTCCTTTTGCCAAAGTAAGTCTGCTTTCACCCGCTCGTTGGCACTTCGCAAAACGCTATTGGTACGCGCCAGAAAGGTCTCTTGACGCCCTGATTAATGGCAACAGGCACTACCGAAGGAACGTACTACGGGTCCGTAACTTGTTAGCAGAACTGGATATCGACTGGGACAAAATAGATTTCGATCCAGTCCAGCATCATATTGCCCATGCAAGCAGCGCTTATCACCTGAGCGGCTTTAAAGAAAAGACTGCGATTCTCGGTATTGATGGCAAAGGGGAGTACGCCACCACCTTTTTTGGTTACGGAGAGAACGGAGAGATACATCGTATCAAGGAATTCTTTGATCCCGATTCACTCGGCCAGCTATACGCGTCGTTCACTGAGTATCTCGGATTTGAAATGTTGGACGGTGAGTACAAAGTGATGGGAATGGCTCCCTACGGCGATTCGGATCGTTATGACTTATCTCGTCTGCTGGCATTCGATGGCAAGGACTTTAGTGTCAATACACGGTTGGTTAACACTGTTGGTCTCAGGCGATACAGGGAGGGCTCCAAAGGATTTTACTTTTCGCAGGAGTTAGTGGACTGGCTTGGACCTCGTCGGAAAGGCGATGTCGCCGATGATCCCTATGTTCATTATGCGGCCGCGATTCAAAAGTTGTACGAGGAAGTATCGCTAGCCCTTATAGATCACTATCTGAAGGATATTCTGCAAGAAACCGGGAAACTGGTGTTTGCAGGAGGCGGCGCGCTGAACGTGAAGCTGAATCAAAAGATTTTGCAGCTACCTTACGTGGAAGAACTCTTTGTACAACCTGCGGCAAGTGATGCTGGAACCGCAGTAGGTGCTGCGTCCTACGCGACCTGGAAGCGAGGTATCTACCCTGAAAAAATGGAGCACGTATACCTTGGACCCTCGTACACGACAGAAGAGTGTGTGGCTGCGTGCGAGTCCCACGAGGGTAAGCCAGTATACGAAAAAGTAGATGATGTGCCCCGTAAGGCCGCGGAACTCCTTAACGATGGGAACCCGGTTGCCTGGTGTCAGGGAAGGATGGAATTTGGACCACGGGCACTTGGCGGGAGGAGCATATTGGGGAACCCTGGATATAAAGGGATCGCAGATAAAATTAACCACCAGATAAAATTTCGTGAAAGGTGGCGTCCCTTCTGCCCCAGTATTCTCGACACCGTAGCTCCGGAAATTATCCAGACGGATCATCCCGCACCGTTTATGACCATCACGTTTGACGTGGACAAGACCTGGTCGCAAAGAATTCCTGAAGTTGTCCATGAAGATGGGACATCTCGTGTGCAGATAGTTAGCGAACATACGAATCCAAGATATCACGCGTTACTTAAAGAAATGGAAACACTGACCGGCAATGGAGCAGTTCTAAATACTTCCATGAACCGGAGGGGAGAACCAATGGTTTGCTCTCCTGCCGATGCGCTTAACATGTTCTTCGGATCCGATCTTCAATATCTTTTGCTCGAAGACCTTCTGGTTACTAAGCCCAGTAGCGATGTCGCTTAATCGATCGAGCGAACTGAGAGTTCTGCAGATATGTCACGACTATGAAGGTCCGTTCCGCCTTGTTTGTCGTCAATACAATGAAGCCTTCCCGGATGCAAATGTTACAACAGTTTACTTGAGGGGAAAATCGAGCGACGGAATTACATCGGCAACAGGAGGAAATAAGGTCATATATCTCGAAAATGAGGAAGGCGCTTTAAGAGGTATAAAGTTTTCATTGATATTTCAGCTGAGAAAACTTTTTCGTGAGGATCATTTCGATGTAGTGATCGCGCATCGCTACAAGTCCATCTACCTTGCAGGGATCATGAGCTACTTTTTTGGACCATTTTTAATTCTTGGTATTGCTCACGAGCACAATGTCTTTAAGCGAATCACCCGATCTCTGTTTGTAACTTTTTGGCGTCGCCAAATTCATTTGATAGCTGTATCCAGGTCGGTCGCGAGAAATATTGAAACTTCGTGTTCTTCACTTGCGTCGCAGGGAAGAATTCATACGTTGGGAAATGCAATAAGTGAAGAGTGTGAGTTAATAGATAGAACGACCGCTAGAAAAGAATTAGGTCTAACGGAAGACAGTTTTGTCTTTGGTACCGTGGGTCGGCTCGTGGAGAAAAAGAATTTTGAGACGCTGCTCAGCGCGTTTGCAGAGGCTGACCTCGATCAAAGTTCTCGTCTGGTTATTCTTGGTACCGGGCCGCTAGAAACTGAACTTCGTGCGTTGTCGGGTTTATTAGGGATAGAGGACCGAGTCGCCTTTGTAGGATACATTGACCAGGCGGTGCGTTATTACCCCGGGTTTGACTGCTTTGTTTTCCCCGCTGGGGACAAGGAGGCGTTTGGCGTGGTGCTTTTGGAAGCGATGTTTTCTGGATTGGCAATTCTCGCGAGCGATGCTCCAGGACCGGATGATGTCCTTGGTGATGTCGGTATTAGGTTTTCGGGTCGTGAGGATCTTAGTAGGAAGCTGAAAGAGGTTTATTCCCTGTCAGAAGAACAGCGAAAAGCAATGGGAGAGGAAGGACGTCAGCGATACAAGCGTGAGTTTACATTCCAACATTTCGCTAAACATCTAAGAAGTCTGCCACCCCTTGCCTCTATCAATAGGGTCGTTTCTTCCCCTCCGGTGGAGTCTTGAATCGTCGATGTAGCCACCAGTATTGTTCTGGCCGTTTTGCAATTGCCGATTCAACGATCTGATTGATTCGAGTAGCGTCAGCCAGTGGGTCACTTGTGGGGTAGTTTTCAAGTGTTTCACTCAGGCTAAGTTCATAGTGAGAGTCGTCCTCGCTTCGATAGTGCGTAAAGATAATGACGGGAGAGTCGTTGATTTCAGCGATACGAGAAGTGGCCGTGATTGTCGCCGCCGGTTGTCCAAATAACGGAGCGAATACTGAATGGGCTCGACCATAGTCCTGATCAGGCCCATACCATATGGCTCGACCCTCTTTCAGACTTTTGATAACGGATCGAATATCATCACGTTCGATAGCATGCGGATAACTTCGATGTCGACCCCGAGTCATGATTGCCTCTACAAGAGAATTTTTGTTTCTTCGATACATCACATCGAACTGACAATAACTCGCCAGGACTGCACCACAGAAATCCAAAGTTGAGAGATGCATTCCCAGCAGAACCACTCCCTTTCCCTGAGCGAGCGCCGAATGCAGATTATCCAGTCCATTAATTTGCACCAAGTGTCTGAATTCTTTTGGGTCCCGTAGCCATACCGTAGCGGTTTCAATAATACTGATGCCCGCTGAACGAAAGACTTTTCGATTGAGTGTCTTTCGTTCCTTGGTGGTCATGTCGGGAAAGCACAGAGAGAGATTAACGTTGACGATGTGCTTACGGTTTATGGCCAGTAAATAACCTAGCGCGCCAAGCATTGAACCTGCACGGATCCGCCAGGAGTGCGGAAGGTGTACCACTAAAAATATCAACGCAAATCCCGCCCAGGTTGGCCAAAATCTGGGATGACAAAAGCGGCGTTGCAGTAGAGTTGTTGTTTGCAAGCCAGTCATTATAGCGCGGGGGACGGAGTCATGGACTGTTGAATTCGGTCACTGTGTTATTATTTGGCATCCTAACAATTGAATCTTTGCATGAAGTTACCTCGATTTGATAGCGCGACTGTTCTCGTCATTGGCGACCTTATGCTCGATCGATACTGGCATGGCTCAACTGGGCGCGTGTCGGCGGAGGCGCCGGTTCCGGTTGTCGATGTTAAAGAGATAGAAGACAGACCGGGAGCAGCCGCGAATGTTGCCTTGAATGTTGCATCTCTTGGAGCCAAGTCAGCCCTTGTTGGCATGATAGGAGATGATGAAGCCGGCAGTGTGCTCGCCGAGAAGCTGCGGAGTGCTGGCATCGACTGTCATTTCGCAAGACACGATGGATATCGTACGACGACCAAGTTGCGTATTGTGAGTCAGAACCAGCAGCTGTTGCGCGCTGATTTTGAGGAGCAAACGCCTCTTGATTTGTCGGTGCTGCAGCAGGCAGTTACCAAGACAATTGATGCTGTCGATAATGTTCTTTTATCTGACTATGACAAAGGTGTAATTACCGACCCGCGGGATGTAATCGCCTCTGCACGAAAGTTGCAGAAACCGGTACTGGTAGATCCTAAATTCAAAGACTTCGACGTATATCGCGGCTCAACGGTCGTAAAACCGAATCGCCTGGAACTTTCTCATGTCATCGGGGACTGGTCTTCCGAGGCCGAGATGGTGAGGCGTTGCAAAGATCTTATGCAGAGAATTGACGTAGAAGCCATTTTGGTCACTCGGTCTTCTGAAGGAATGACGCTGCTACAGAGGCAGGGAGCTGTGATGCATTACCCCGCTAGAAAGCGCGAGGTATATGATGAGTCCGGTGCTGGTGACACTGTGATTGCAACACTGTGTGCGGCGCTTGGTTCTGGTGAAACCCTAAACGATGCTGTTGGTCTAGCGAACATGGCTGCCGGACTGGTCGTGAGTAACTTCGGTGTCACCAGTGTTAGTGGTCCTGAGTTAAGGCAAGAGGTGGCTGGCGAGCTTGATTTTGATAGTGGCCAGATGTCACAAGAACAGCTGTCAAATGCAGTGGAAGAAGCCAAAGGTAGGGGCGAAAAGATCGTAATGACCAATGGTTGTTTCGATCTCATTCATGCAGGACATGTAAATTACCTAAAGGAGGCAAGGCGTCTTGGCGATCGGCTAATTGTTGCGATCAATAGTGATGAGTCGGTGCGTCGTCAGAAAGGTGAAGGCCGTCCGCTTGTAACACTAGACCACCGTATGACAACACTTGCCGGATTGTCTGACGTAGATTGGGTAGTGCCGTTCTACGAGGATACACCTGAAAAATTGATCGAAGCGCTAAGACCGGATGTATTGGTAAAAGGTGGGGATTACACAGTTAACCAGGTCGTTGGTGCAGATATCGTTAAGTCATACAAGGGTGAGGTGAAAGTGGTATCTCGTGTAGAAGATTGTTCAACGAGCGCATTGGTCGACAAAATTAGAGAGATGTAGCGTAAGCAACGTTCTCTTTAACATGTTGTTGGTTTATAGAACCGATAATGACACTGGCGACTGATGGATAGGCGAGCACTGCCTCCAGGTTACCTCTTATATCCATCGAGTATCCGCTTTGGAGTGATTTTTTAACAAGAGCGGGTTTGTTTTTGAGTTCGGCTTTCTCCAGTAAGGGAATCTGGTCTGATTCTCCGGAGACCATGATCAGATCAGTATTTTCGATTGCAAAATACCCTCCGGGTAGTGTCTTTGTTGATGCGCCAATGTAGCGAATGAATCCCTGGTTTTGCATCGACCTCAGTTCAGCAATGACATCTGAGGATTGAAGTGCTTTCAGGTCTTCATCGTTACAGTGCACTAATACGATATCCAGATAATCTGTGCGCAGCCTTCTGAGACTATCTTCGACGCTGGAGCGCGTATGCTTGGCAGTGAAATCGAAACTAGAGCGTCCATCATAGCTTTCTCCTACTTTGGTCGAGACATACCATTTGTGCCTTTGTCCGGAAAGCAGCTGCCCCAGTCGCTGCTCGCTTTCACCGTAGGCAGGGGCCGTATCAATGAGATTGATCCCAAGGGAACTGGCAGATGCGAGAAGATTCCGTAGTTCATTCATTGAAGGAAGGTCAAATGGCCGCGGGTACTTTACATCCGTATTGCGGCCAAACTTTACAGTGCCAAGCCCTATAGGAGACACATCGAGATTGTAGATGCTCCTTAGATATTCAGGTTCAAAAGCCATGTTAAAAAAGATTACCCCAAGGTTGATCCCCTGGAAGCGCCTTTCTAAAGGTGTTGGGTATGGGGTGCGTGAAGGGTAGTGGTGGCTTAACTATTTTGTCCATAACTTCCTGAGCGAGAAGTGGAACAAGAGTTAGTTTGACGGGCCAACATACGACAACGTTGCCATGCTGAATACATGAGGGTTTGTCGGGACGCAGCTGGCTTTGTTGTTTTGGTTCGGCGCGATCGATATGTAGCGTTTTGAAAGAGCAGGAGTCTGTTCTAACGGATGGAAGGAAGGTTTCCAGTTCTTTCCGGGCAAACTCGATCTGTTCCTTGTCGTTTCGGTTAACACCGGTCTCCGCCAGGTCCCCGCCCAGATACCATACAGTCTGGGTATCATCGGTATATGAGGTGACGGTAAAACGAGGTTTGTCTCTTGAAGCCAGGGAAACAGCGTGTCCGTTCAGGAATGGCAGATCGCCTTTCACCAGAACCTGGTGAAGTCCGCGTCGTTGAGTTGCGATAGGGATATTGCTATCGGCGAGTAAAGACTCGTTTCCTATTCCCGCTGCGAAGATATAATACTGAGCGTTTATGACGGTTCCGTCGTCAAGGCGCAGGCCAGCGATACCTTGACCATCTTCTGGTATCGGGGCTGGCGATGCCTCGATGAGATTATCCTTATTGGATTGTGCCAGAGTCGCTACCAGAGAATGTGTGTCGATGATTACATCTGGTATTTCGTAGACGACACCTCTAAAGCTGTCGTGCGTGAACGGGTCAGGGAACTGCTCGCGCTCCAAGCCCCTTGGACCGCCTCGTATAGCTTTGCTGCCAAGAAATGCCGAGAGTCTGCTGCCAAGACCCCCATCTGAAAAAAGATAATACTGCCAGGCAAGGCAAGCTACGTTGCTGAGATCGACGACGCCGTCACCTGCCAGGCACTGGCGCCAGATTCCGGGCATTGAGGCAATCGTTTCTGATGCTCCACCAGTTACGCCATCAAGGTTGTATTTCAAACCTCCGTGTATCATCCCCTGAGAAGCGAGTGTTTGGCCCGAACCAAGTTTTGATTTCTCAAATAGGAGAGCCTCATATCCTTGGGATCTAAGGAGCGACAGCAACCAAAGTCCGGTTATTCCACCGCCAATAATTGCTATGTCGGTTTTAATCATTGAACGCAGGTGATGAAAAACAGCTAGTATATCAGGCTGACTCGTATGGTATGGGTGGTCGTTTGGCACGAACCCTTTACAGTTTGCTTTTTTATCTGTTGATGCCGGCAGTATGGTTGCTTGTTCTGTGGCGCTCCATAAAGGAACCTGAGTATCGCGGGACACCATTGCAGCGTTTTGGATATGTGCCTGAAACCAGCCGCGCTCAGCCTGTAGTTTGGATACACGCTGTATCAGCTGGAGAAACCATCGCTGTCGCGCCGCTTGTCAAAAGATTGTTGGCGAGTGGGTGCTCAATTGTCATGACCAATATGACACCCACGGGAAGAGAGCGGGTTGGTGCATTATTAGGTGATGAAGTGGAGAACTACTATGTTCCCTATGACCTCCCTGGTGCAGTGAAGCGTTTTTTAAAAAATGTAAAGCCGAACGCTTTAGTGGTGATCGATACTGAACTGTGGCCAAACATGATTCATTGCTGTCATCTAAGCGATATCAGGGTGTTGTCGATTAATGCCAGGTTGTCGGAGAAATCCGCTAGAGGCTATCGCCTGATTCATAGTATTTCTTCCAGAATGCTGCAGGAAATTGATGTTGTTGCGGCGCAGAAGGAAGCACAAGGTCAACGATTTATCGAATTAGGACTGGATGAAACCAAGCTTCATGTCGCTGGCAGTATCAAGTTCCATAGCGATAGGGCACCTGATCATGGTGAGAAAGTTGACGCCATATTGTCGCTCCTCGGGTCCAGACCGCGGCTGATTGCTGCCAGCACGCATCCTGGGGAAGAGGCGCTAATGTTAGAGGCGTTTTCTAAACTCAAAGAATCTATTCCCGGTTTGATGCTGGTTATTGCTCCAAGACATGTACACCGTGCCAATGACGTGATTCGCCTGATTGATGAAATTGGTCTGAAGTTTGTGCTTCGTAGCCAGGAAAAGGCATGCGATGAAGATACCGATATATTTCTCCTGGATACCATGGGTGAGCTCAGTTATTTCTATGGGGCGTGTGAAATTGCAATAGTGGGGGGAAGTTTTGTTCCAATTGGCGGTCATAACTTTATGGAAGCAGTAATTGCGAACGTCCCCGTAGTGATGGGACCTTATTTACGCAACATCGAAGATGTGGCAGCTGAGTTTGTTGAAGAGGACGCCCTCACCGTTGTATCTGACGTGGAAGGTCTAACCCTTGTACTTAGGGACATGCTGCAAAGTGAGCCGAGCAGGCAGTCACAGGTTAGTCGTGCAAGAACTGTATTTAGGAGAAATGAAGGAGCATTAGCGAGAGCTGAGGAGCTTATCTTGGAACAGCTAGATTGAGGTACTATTCCTGTGTACCGGCAACGCATGTCGATCTCAGATGGCGGAAGGGCTGGCGAGAGATTTACTGCCTGCTAATTGTCGCGCAGAGTCTGCGGGGATCAACGCTCATGGTTTGAACGGGCATGCTGTTGATGCGATGAGAGAGATAGGGATTGATATCAGCAGTCAGGAGTCCTCTGAGATTACGCAGTAACAGATTCAGAATGTAGATCTGGTGGTAACCGTCTGCAAGGATGCAGACAGGAATTGCCCTGTGCTCCCAAAGCGAACCAGAAAGTTGCACTGGCCTCTTGATGCCCCTGCCGTGCAGACGGGTGACGAATCAAAAATTCGAGCGGTGTTTCGCATTATACGTAACTCAATTCGAGACGAAGTTGAGAAACTGGCTGCCGAGTTGGAATACTAATTGCAAGTTTTTTGGACACTTATTAGCAGGTTTTTTGGTTGCTTATTGGCAGGGGGTTGTGGGTTAATTTGTTCTAAGGAAACAATAACCGTTCGTGATGAAAAAAAGTAGGTACGTTCCTGATCTCATTTCAGACATGGCAGAGTGCGATGCCAACTATTCCCGTCTGCACCGTTTATTTCCGAACATGCACAAGGATGATTGTGTAGAGTTTGGCGTTCAGGGTACTACAGAGGATGGAGCGCTTGTGACGATGCAAATTTCAGAACGGTGTCCCTACACAACTATGTTGTCCGTGACAGTAGAGAGCGAAACTGAGAAGCCGTGGATAAAGTGGCCTAGCATGGAGCTTCGGGTTTACCACGACTTGTGTACTGCTGAAGTTATAAGTTTTGAGAGACATCGAAACTTCAGGTACCGGTATCCGATGCCCAATCCCGATATGTATCAACCGGACGAGAAGTCGCAGATTAATCGCTTTCTTGGAGAGCTGCTGACTTTTTGCCTGCACTATGGTCACTCGCTCGATAAGAGTTTTTCCTGACCCGCAAACGCTAGGGAAATACACCCTGGCGCGTTATAATTTTTTCCCCATCTAGAGATCGACAATTTCTTGTCGACTCGTATTAATGTGTCATCGAAGATTTAGTTTGAGAGGTATATGGCCAGCTCCTACAAAGCAGATTCTATTGAAGTACTCGAGGGACTTGATCCCGTAAGAAAGCGCCCGGGCATGTACACCGACACGACGAGGCCCAATCATTTGGCGCAGGAAGTTATCGACAATTCGGTAGATGAAGCGCTTGAAGGCTATGCGACCGAGATTCGGGTTACCCTTCGCAAGGATGGTTCCATATCCGTCAACGACGACGGGCGAGGTATGCCTGTTGATATCCATAAAAAAGAAAAGTTACCTGGCGTTGAGCTCATACTTACGCGTCTTCATTCGGGCGCTAAATTCAACAGTGATAGCTATAAGTTTTCCGGCGGATTACACGGTGTTGGGGTATCGGTGGTCAACGCACTCTCGGAGAACCTTGAGGTCTTTGTAAAACGTGATGGAAAACTCCACCACATGGCGTTCAAAGGTGGGAAGAAAGCCAAGAAACTTACCGTAAAGGATAAGGTGGGAAAGCGTAACACCGGCACGCTGATAAATTTTAAACCTGATCCGAAATATTTTGACTCCGCGAAGTTCTCCGTGCCCAGACTAAAACATCAACTTCGGGCTAAGGCCGTGTTGTGTCCTGGGCTGAAGGTTTCGTTTACCGATGAAACCGCGTCCAAGAAGGAAGAAAAACAATTTGAATGGTTTTACGAAGATGGTCTGAAGGACTATCTGCTGACTGAGCTAGAGGGTTTCGAATTACTACCGAAGGAGCCGTTCGTTGGGTCCATGTCGGGTAATGATGAAGAGGTGGACTGGGCCGTTCAATGGTTGCCGGAGGGCGGGGAATTAATCACAGAAAGTTATGTGAACCTGGTGCCAACGACTCAGGGTGGAACGCACGTGAATGGGTTGCGAAGTGGATTATTGGAAGCGCTGAGAGAGTTCTGTGAATTCCGCAATCTAATGCCCCGCGGTGTGAAAATATCAGCGGAGGATGTCTGGGATAAGTGTAGCTATGTGCTATCTGCGAAAATGCTTGATCCCCAGTTTTCCGGCCAGACCAAGGAACGTTTGAACTCACGCCAGGCGGCGACGTTCATTTCGGGCGTAGTAAAAGACAGCTTTTCTCTATGGTTAAGTCAGCACGTTACAGAGGCAGAGGCGATCGCTGAACTAGCGATTAGTAATGCCCAAGAGCGTTTGAGAGCAGGCAAAAAGGTAGCCCGCAAAAAGGTAACGTCTGGACCTGCATTACCTGGGAAGTTAGCTGACTGCACGTGTCAGGATGCCATGCAGGGTGAATTGTTTCTGGTGGAGGGAGATTCTGCGGGAGGTTCCGCGAAACAGGCGCGTGACAGAGAAACACAGGCAATCCTTCCACTTAAAGGGAAGATCCTAAGTACCTGGGAAGTGGATTCTGGGGAGATTCTTGCCTCTCAGGAAGTGCACGATATTTCTGTTGCGCTTGGAATCGACCCGGGTTCAGACGACCTGAAGGGGCTGCGTTATGGCAAGGTGTGTATTCTCGCAGATGCCGATTCTGATGGTTTACATATTTCCAGCCTGCTGATCGCATTGTTTGTTAGGCACTTCCCAGCCCTCGTCGATATGGGGCATGTCTTTGTCGCGATGCCGCCTTTGTATCGAATCGATGTTGGTAAAGAGGTCTACTACGCGCTGGATGAATCTGACAGGCAGGGGTTTCTGGACCGTATCGCGGCCGAGAAAAAGAGCGGGGAAGTTACCGTTCAGCGATTTAAAGGCCTGGGTGAAATGAATCCGTCTCAGCTTCGGGAGACCACGATGGCGGAGGATACCAGGCGCCTGGTTCAGTTGAAGCCGAACAAACTTCAGTCTACGCATGAATTACTAGATATGCTTTTTGCTAAAAAACGTGCGGGAGATCGAAAGGCTTGGCTGGAAAAGAAAGGAGACAAGGCGGATCTCGTCTAGAACGTTTATGACTTTGAGGAATCTTGATGAGTGATCATTTCGATGTAGGTGTGGCTGAATCCGTCAGTGTGGAGGAGTTCACCGAAGGTGCGATGCTTAATTATGCGATGTACGTTATCAATGATCGCGCCCTTCCGCATATTGGTGACGGCTTAAAACCCGTACAGAGGCGTATCATCTACGCGATGTCTGAACTTAGATTAAGTGCAGATGCAAAATATTCTAAGTCTGCGAGAACCGTTGGCGATGTTATTGGCAAGTTTCATCCCCATGGCGATAGCGCATGCTATGAAGCGATGGTGCTAATGGCTCAGCCTTTCACCTATCGCTATCCCCTGGTAGATGGCCAGGGTAACTGGGGGTCTCCTGATGATCCCAAGTCTTTTGCGGCTCAAAGGTATACAGAATCCAAACTGACTAAATATGCTGATGTCCTGCTCTCTGAGCTGGGTCAGGGCACCGTGCCATGGCAACCAAATTTCGATGGTACGATGGAGGAGCCGGTTAATCTCCCCTCGCGTCTACCGAATATTCTGTTGAACGGCGGGATGGGAATAGCGGTGGGAATGGCGACCGATATTCTTCCGCATAACCTGAATGAAGTTGCTGCGGCTTGCATTCGTCTGTTGGATAAACCCAAGTCGACTACCAAGGATATTTGTGAGCATATCAAGGGGCCTGATTTTCCAACGGGGGCGGAGATTATTTCTTCGGCTGAAGACCTGCGAGAAATGTATGAAACGGGAAGGGGAGCGGTGCGCGCTCGTGCAGTGTATTCGGTCGAATCCGGTGAGATTGTTATCTCGGCGTTACCACATCAAGTTTCAGGTACCAAAGTTTTAGAACAGATCGCGGCGCAAATGCAGGCGAAGAAGCTGCCCATGGTAATCGATCTGAGAGATGAATCTGATCATGAGAATCCCACGAGGATTGTAGTTGTACCGAGGTCAAATAGAGTCGATATGGATGAGCTGATGAGCCATCTGTTTGCCACGACGGACCTTGAAAGGTCATATCGCGTTAACTTCAACATGATCGGTATCGACGGAAGACCCGGGGTCAGACCACTAGTGCCCTTACTCAAGGAATGGCTGACGTTTAGGTCGGATACGGTTCTCAGACGTTTGAAGTTTCGCCTGGATAAGATACTGGATCGTCTTCATATCCTGGACGGTTTGCTCGTTGCGTATTTGAATATCGATGAGGTCATTCGGATTATTCGAGAAGAAGACAAACCGAAAGATGCCTTGATGTCCAAGTTCAAGCTGTCGGCGATTCAAGCAGATGCAATTCTCGATATCAGGCTCCGACAGCTTGCCAGGCTGGAAGAGGAGAAGATTCGTGGTGAGAAGGACGAGCTGAATTCAGAGCGAGTCGAGATTGAGAAGATCATAAACTCCAAGGCGAGACTGAAGACGCTAATTAAGAAAGAGATTACGGCCGATGCTGAGACGTTCGGAGACGAAAGAAGGTCGGCGATTGTTGCTCGTGAAGAGGCTTCTGCGTTTAAGGAAAAGGATCTGATATCGACGGAACCTGTTCTCATCGTGCTATCAAGCAATGGCTGGATTCGCGCTGCCAAAGGTCACGATACGAACCCAAGAGATCTTAACTATAGAAGCGGTGACGAATTCCTTGGTTCAGCACCGGGCAGGTCGAACCAGGACGCTGTATTCATTGATTCAACAGGCAGGTCGTACACCTTGGCTTCACACACGCTACCTTCTGCCCGCGGCCAGGGGGAGCCTTTAACAGGACGAGTAAATCCCCCTGAAGGAGCGTACTTCACTGGAGTTGTGACGGGTGAGAAAGAGCAACAGTTCCTGGTCGCAAGTGATGCAGGGTATGGATTCGTTACAACGCTTGATGACATGGTAACCAAGAACAAAGCGGGCAAATCGCTGGTCAGTGTTCCCAAAGGTAGTATCGCGATGCAGCCTGTGATGGTCCATGACTTCGACCATGAGTTCATCGCAGCGTTTACCAATGAAGGTAGATTGCTGATTTTTCCTCTGCGTGACCTGCCGGTAATGGCGAGAGGTAAGGGGATAAAAATCATCAATATCCCGTCCGCCAGAGTTAAAGAACGCCTCGAGATGATGACTAATCTGGTCTTGTTTTCTGAAGTCGATACGCTGGTTATCACGTCCGGTAAGCGGACACTTAGTCTGAAGATCGATGAGCTTGAACATTACCAGGGCGAGCGAGCTCGGCGTGGACTCAAGTTACCGAGAGGGTTCCAGAAAGTTGATGGAGTTGAACGGCTAAGAGGGGATTAAGTCTCGGAGAGTTGTACAGCCTGATTTCTGATCAAGGTATCCGACTCTTCTGCCGTGAATACCTCGCCGTCGCTCGCGAGTGGGTGGTGTGTCTCTTTTAGCTTTACATTTTGACCCGAAAGGCCTTCTTGATGGTGATAGATTCTTCGGCTTGCCAGTAGCTGTTGTTCACTGATACCAGCCAGATATGCCGCATGTTTCCGTACTGCCTCTTCATCATCACCGACGTCCAGGCCTGCATTGAAGCTTAACTTTCCAGGAAGTAGTTCGGTTATTGCCTTGATCAGCAGAGCGCAACATACGCTGTTTTGAATGTGCTGACCGGAGCGAAACGTAACCATTACGTCATCACCATGGGTCTCCTGACTACCAGAATATAGCGCGCAGGCTTTGGACAGTTTGTCTCTGTGAGCGTCGATCAGCCTGTTTGGTTTAACTTTCACGATGAGACAACAAACATCATCATGCAGAATTTCAGGCACAACTTGTTCGCTGACCGCGCTTTTGTCGGGTCCGGTGATCCAGGCGAAAAACAGGTCTCCATAAAACCAAATTACGATTGCGAAACCCGCGCCCAGAATGAAAAAAAGCGAAAATGCGGCGATTACCAACTCCACGATCGGCGTCTCATTGGGTTCCAAACCAAGACGCAGATGTCCGACCACCGTATTTTGTAAAGTTACGTCTCTGGTAAACGCGAGATGGGCTTCTGATGGTTTACCAACTTGCGCGATCAGATTCCGTTCAGCGTCATAGATGGCTGCGAACCCGAACTCCCCCTGCGAGCTGAGACTTCGAAGCGTGATGTTCAATGACAGCGCATCCTGGTTGATAAGATAGTCCGCTGAAGTGATGGCTAATTGATCCGCGATTGTATTACCGAACCTGAGCGACTCGCGGTTGAGAGTGGATTGTGCAAAGCTGGTAACAAACCAGGTCACTAGCGTGCTAATGATCAGGGTGGGAATCAACGACACCAGAATGGTTCTTACTCTGACTGCTGATGAGGTTATGGTCATCTGGTTCGCTGTATTGAAAATACAAGAGTATAACTGATGCTAAAAATGCCTATTTGCTTTCAATTCAAGGATAATGCCGCCTGACCGATTGGATTGAACGATGCTAACGCTTATAAATATCTCGGGTGAAGACAGGCCAGGATTAACGGCGAAGATTGCTGCGATGTTATCAAAGTTCGATGCAGTAATCCTGGATGTTGGACAAGCGGTGATACACGATCACCTTAGCCTGGGATTATTGGTCAGCCTACCCGAGAATGCGGATCACCTTGAGCATCAGATCAAACAGCTTGGGGTTGGCGTGAAGTTTGGTTCGGTTGATGTCGCAAGCTATGAAAATTGGGTGGGTTTACAGGGAGCGGGGCGTCATATTCTGACTTTGTTAGCGCGGAGGATCAGCGCGAGTCACTTAGCCGATGTATCCGAGATAATCTCTGATAGTGGTCTTAACATTGACAACATTACGAGGCTGTCCGGACGTGTGCCAATTTCAGATAGGGATGCCTCTGGTGATCGCAAAAGCAAGGCGTGTGTAGAGTTTTCACTGCGTGGCGAACCCGATGAGTCATTTCGCACAGCCTTACTTAATCTTTGCTCACGTTTGGATATCGATATTGCCGTTCAGGAGGACAACGCCTTTCGTCGACATCGTCGACTGGTCGTTTTTGACATGGATTCGACGCTTATTGATACGGAAGTCATCGATGAATTGGCCGATGTTATGGGCGCAGGTGATGCAGTTGCACTGATCACTGAAAGTGCTATGCGAGGTGAGTTGGATTTTGGCGCAAGCCTAAAAGAAAGGGTCTCTCTTCTCAAAGGCATGCGACAAGAGCAGATGAAAGAAGTCGCAGAGCGGTTACCTTTGATGGAGGGTGCACAGATACTGATAGATACCCTAAAGCGGCTTGGCTACAAAACCGCGATTCTCTCTGGAGGCTTCACCTATTTTGGCGAAGTACTAAAAGACAGGCTGGGGGTTGACTACGTCTTTGCTAATGAGTTGGAGGTTGAAAATGGGCAGCTCACTGGAAGGGTGATGGAACCTATTGTCGACGCTGCCCGCAAGGCGGAACTTTTAAAGTTTCTTGCGGACAAGGAAAACATATCATTGCAACAGGTTGTAGCGGTAGGAGATGGAGCCAACGATCTTGCAATGTTGCAGGCGGCTGGGTTGGGTATAGCGTTCCATGCGAAACCTTTCCTTAAGGAACATGCAAGGCAGTCAATTTCCACCCTGGGACTGGATAGCATCCTTTATCTAATGGGAATTCGGGATAGAGACGCGCTTTCATCCTAGATCTGCTATTAGAAATCTTCTGAGAAATCGTAATCCATTTCGTCGAGGGGTGGGGATAGACAATAACCCTGGATATAGTTAAGCCCGGTTTGCCATAGAACGGCGAGTACATTAGGTGATTCGACACCCGATATTGCGGTCAGCAGACCGCTTGCCTGTAATGACTGCACCATCTCGGTCAACTCTTCCTGTTTTTCCTCATTGTCCTCGATCGCCTCAGCAAACGAACCATCTAACTTTACGTAGTCTGGTGTGAGGTGCTTAAGCAGGTTAAACGGATTTAGAGAACATCCGAAATGATTTATTGAGGTCTTACAGTGTAGTTCCGCCAACCCCTTGGTGAAACTCGTGGCCTGTTTAATATATGAGGTTGTATCGTTCTCGTGAATCTGGATGATCACCGCGTCGCTAGGAAGCTTAGCGGCCTTCAGTGCGAGGCTGAACCACGGCAGAAAGGTCTCATCTGATATCGATTTGTGAGAGATGTTTATGAATAGTTTCGCTTTTCCGCCGGTTTCTCGTCGTTCCGATAAGGCCTTAAAAGCTGACAGCACGATACTACGATCCATCTTTTACAGGAGTCCGGCATCTGCAGCAGGCCCAAGGAACTGTCCTGGATTCAACTCATGACCGTCGTCTCCCAGCAATCTGGTGAGTAGTTCAAACTGCTCTTCATCATCCCCTTGTAGACTAATAATCGGCTGAAACGCGAGTTTCAGTGAATTATCGTCAAGCGCTTTTCTCAACAGGTCCTTGATGTGTTCCGATGTAAGCGTTTTGCCCTCATCACCAACAGTAACCTGGGTTGCCTGGTAGAAGTTAACGCCGTTTCCATCTTCTACGACTTCCGCAGCCTGATGAGCTCGTGAAATAATCTCTTCCGAACTGGGTGCGCTCTCGGTAATCAACGATAAGCCGATGGTTACCGTTATATCGAAACTCCTACCTGACACTTCGCAAAGATGGCCTTCAACCTGGGACCGAATCTGTTCGGCCAGGTCGCCTGCTTGCTCACGATCGCTTCCTTTATAAAGTATAGTCAGAACATCATCACTGAAACGCGCCATTAGATGTTCGTCGGGGACTATCTCCCTAATGAATACTGAGATATCACCTAGCACCAGGTCTGCGTTTGATATCCCTGCATCAGACCGAATGCGCGAAAAGTGATCAATTTCGATGTAGAAGACTACGTAATCGTGTCGTCCTTCTATGGCAGTCATCTACTGCAGTGTCCATGTGTTCAACGAAGTACTGTCGATTGAATAATCCTGTTAGCAGATCCTGACTTGAGATTTCCTTGATACGATCTTCTAGATCACTGTCATCGACAAGTGGTCTGAAAATAACCTGAGTACATTGTTCACCATCGTAAGTTGCTGGTGATAATGACAGTTTGGTTAGGATGGTGGATCCTTCGCTATCCACGCAGTTGAATTCTTCACTATCTTCTTCGTGGTCTTCAAAAGACTTGAGGAAATCCTTGAATTTGTCCTGATCCGATCCGGCGATCAGGTCGATAAATGGAATTCCGGCAAACTCTTCTTCATCCTCGTAACCGAACATATCGGCGTACGCGTGGTTTGTTAAATGTGCATGCCCTCGTGTACGTAGGCGATTGCTGCGTTGGATGAAGCGAGAAGAAGTTGGTTTCGTCGATCTGTCTCTCTCATTTCGACGTCAGCTCGCCGTTTCGCGCATCTGACTTCTAAATTTTCAAGTTCACGCTCGATGACAAGTACCAGTCTTTCGTCATCATCGTCCAGGGCGACATCCTTGGCGCCGATCTTTAGTCCTTCGGTTATCGATTCTGGTTCCCGGTTTTCAACTATCAATATAGCCGGTACGTCTTTCTCGAGTTCCTTGACTTGTTTAATTACCTTCTCAGCAGTGAGATCATTTGCTTCTTCAGAGGCCAGAAGAAGATCCCAGGCATGTTCTTGTAATTGAGCGGTTAGATCTGCCTCTGACTCAATTTGATGCGCGCGCGTTGCCCGACCCGCTGTTCGAAGCAGGACGATGAGTTCCTCCGCCCTATTCTGGGATTCTTCCAGAATAAGGAGTCTGACTGGCTCATTGCTACTCATGGTTAATACTAGTGGCTATCAAATTCATCGCGTCTACTATAGCAAATATGCACTCACAACTTTATCTCGCACTTAGCGTCTGCACCCGGTATTTCACGAACCAGTTTGGGAACGAGATAACCAGGCAATTGCCCCCGCATCTGACGAACCAATCCCGCACCGATTTCGTCTGGAACATCGTAGTGCGCGGCACCTGCCACCTTGTCAAGCAGATGTAGGTAATAGGGCATGACCCCGAGCTGTGATAGCCGCCAGGAAAGCTCAGTCAGGGTTCCGACGTCGTCATTTACGTTCTTTAACAGGACACTTTGATTGAGGATGGTCACATTTGCTGACCGGAGATGGTTGATGGCCGCTTCCACGTGGGTATCCAGCTCGTAGGCGTGATTTGCATGTATTACAAAAACCAGGTGAAGCTTGGTCTGACGCACCCAGGTGAGCAGTTCTTCGTTTACTCGCTGTGGAATTACGACGGGAAGTCTCGTGTGAATTCGCAGGTTGGTAATCTGCGTCAGCGATTCGATCGCTTCTGCCAACTCCCCCAGTCGATTATCTGGCATGATCAAGGGGTCACCGCCACTTAAGATCACCTCGTGTATTGAAGGGTCTTGGTCGATGTAAGCTTTGACAGAGGCCCAGTCTTTTTTTGAAAGCTGGAACTCGCTATAGGGGAAATGGCGTCGAAAGCAGTATCGACAATTGACTGCACAGACGCCTGTGGTAACGATCAATAAGCGGCCTCTATATTTGTGAATGATCCCCGGTCCCTGCGTATGCTGTAGTTCCATCAGGGGATCTTTCGAGAATCCGATAGATGGATCGTTCTCCGCTTTCCTGGGGAGCACCTGAAGTAATAGAGGGTCCATCGGGTCGCCTTTTGCGATCCTGTTTAGATAAGGCAGAGGGACGAGAAGCGGGAAGTCTGTTTGAACTTCGTCCAGGTGGATGCCCAATGCCTCTGCGAGGTCGTTGGCATTCTTTATGCTGTGCTGCAGGTGCCATTGCCATGAATGGTCATGCAAAGCTGAGTCTGTTCGAGGTATCATTGCGCAGACGATCACTAGTGAGAGACGGATGGCGACGTATTCTACCAACGAATTTAAGTCTGGTCTTAAGGTTATTCTTGAGGGTGACCCCTGCAATATTGTTGAGAATGAGTTTGTAAAACCGGGCAAGGGGCAGGCATTTAACCGAGTGAAACTCAAGAATCTTAAGACCGGACGTGTCTGGGAACGTACGTTTAAATCAGGTGAATCGATTGAGGCTGCGGACGTTATGGAATTTGACATGGAGTACCTGTACACAGATGGTGAGTACTGGCATTTCATGAAGACTGATGGAAGCTATGATCAACTCGGGGCCGATAAGTCTTCGGTAGAGGAGTGTATCCCTTGGCTCAAGGAGACCGATAGGTACGTGGTCACTTTGTGGAATGAGAGCCCTATTGCTGTGAGTCCACCTAATTTTGTGGAGTTGGAAGTATCAGAGACAGATCCCGGTTTAAAGGGAGATACGGCTCAGGGAGGATCAAAACCGGCGACGTTAAGTACCGGTGCGGTAGTCAAGGTTCCCCTTTTTATTAATGTTGGGGAAGTAATCAGAGTTGACACCCGAACTGGTGAGTATCAGAACAGAGTCAAAAACTAGAGCACGTGACCAATAATTGGGCTTCTGAGGTCAATTACCAAACCCTCGTTCTGAGGAACAACCTTCTGCAAGACCTCCGTGCATTTTTTGCACAACGTAGTGTGCTGGAAGTTAACACACCCACCCTGGGCATTGCTGGTGTCAGTGATGTTCACCTTGCCAGTTTGACGGTTCCCCTCGGAGCTCACCTGGGTTACCTGCAAACGTCTCCTGAGCACGCTATGAAGCGACTGCTTGCAAATGGAAGTGGACCTATATATCAGATGTGCCCTGCGTACCGCGCTGGTGAGTTTGGTGATAGGCACAACATTGAGTTCACCATGTTGGAATGGTATCAGCCTGGGTACTCCATGGATGATCTTATTGCCGAGGTTGGAGAGCTCTTGAAGAAGATCTGTGACCTTGAGCCTGAGGTCATCAGTTACCAGTCTGTCTTCGAGCTACACTGTGGTATTAGCCCGCACCTGGCGCCTGTAGAAGATCTGGTACTACTGGCTAAGGAAAGAGAAATCGACGCCACGCATCTTAAAGACGTCGATGATAGCCAGGCAGATTATCTTGATCTTCTATTCTCGGCACTGGTACAACCGCATCTTGAAGCTGTTGTAGTTGTTGATTTTCCAGCGTGTCAGGCGGCTTTGGCAAATTATGGTGTGAATACCTCAGGAGAGACCGTTGCGCGTCGATTCGAACTTTTCCTTGATGGAGTCGAAATTGCCAATGGATATGACGAGCTGCGTGATGGTGACGAGATACGCAAGCGTTTTGAGAATAATAATGCTATTCGCGAGCGTCGAAACCTGCCGGTAGTGCCTTTGGACGAACAAGCGTTTATCGCAATGTCGAGTATGGATCCTTGTGCGGGTGTCGCGCTAGGGGTGGATCGACTCTTGATGCACCTTTGTGGGGTGCGGGAAATATCAAAGGTTATAAATTTTGCTCGAGATCACTGGCCCGGGATTAAGTAACAAGTCCCTGTCCGAATTGGACGGTTTCACCGGGAGAGACCTTCCAGCTAACCTGGTTCTTAAGTAACAAAATCACCGTTGACCCCAGTTGAAAGTGTCCGACTTCACTTCCCTGCGCAAACTGTGGGTCTTCAAAATTGTTCTGTTCATGGAAGCGGCCGGGCGGGTAGGGAGATTTGCGCCAGACAGGTTTGATTCCTGCCACAATCATTGCTCCTACCATGATTAGGGCGATCTTTGAGTGCTGGGTTTCTAGTTCACATACTAAACGCTCGTTCTTGGTAAATAATCCGGGTATCTGTTTTGCGGTTAGCTGGTTGACTGAAAACAAGCGACCCGGGATATAGCGACTTCGGTTGATTTCACATTTAGCCGGTGTGTGAACGCGATGGTAATCTTTTGGTGCGAGATAAATTGTGATGAAACTCCCGTTCTCGTAGTCTTCGACGTGATCCCTCGCCAAAAGATGTTCGAGCGAGTAGGAGATTCCTTTGGCTTGAAGTAACTGGTTCTTAACGATATCTCCCAGCTCTGAAACAGTACCGTCGCATGGACATATAATATCGTGGCCCGTCACTTGCCGTGCACCTGGCCTTAGCGCTCTGGTAAAGAAGTGGTTAAACGAGCGGTAGGTATCCGTGTCGGCGGATTCCGCTTCCTGCATATTCACACCGTATGTTTTTATAAATGCGTTGATCGCGAGATTTTTTATCCAGCGAATCTCGAGCGCGGCCAGCGTTCCGATGATCCTTGATAATAAATGTTGCGGTAGCAGGTGCTGGAGAATGACAAACGGATGCATTAGGTCTCTATCGGGAGGTCCGGGTCGTTGCCCCACTCTGACCAGGAACCATCGTAGGCACTGACCTTATAACCAAGAGATTTCCCAACCAGGTAGGTCAACCCTGATCTATGATGGGTCTGACAATGTGTGATGATCTCTTTATCCCGCGTAATTCCTAATGATTCGAGGTGATCGGCGATGTCGTCGCGAATCCGTAGGGCTCGTTCTCGGTCCATAACTTCAAGCCAGTCAAGATTAATGGCTCCCGGGATGTGACCACCTCGAAGCGCGTTTACCTTGACCCCTCGATACTCTTGATTAGACCGCGCGTCCCAAACGATTTTGTCTGGTTGGTCGATTGTTTGGAGTACATCGTCAATTGATGCGATGAGACTGTGATCTATACTTAACGTTGGACGCTCCACAGGCGTGATCTCAGGTACGGAGGTTGTTATTTCAAGTCCTTCCTTAGTCCACGCGATAAGTCCACCGTTCAGGTACGAGCTGCATCTGTGACCTATCACATCCAGAGTCCAGATGAATCTACCGGCCCAGCCACCGCCTTCGTCATCGTATGCCACGATGTGCGTCTCGGGCGTGTACCCGATTCTCGCCAACAACGCTTCAAGTCTGCCGATATCAGGGAGTTTCCCTATGGCTGGCTGAATGCCCGATACAAGCTCTGCCGGTTCTACGTGTACTGCTTCTGGCAGGTGCATCCTGGCGTAGACCTCATTTCTGCAAAGGTCGACAATGAGAATATTATTATCCTCAAGGTGTTGTAGAAGCTCGTCTGGTTCTAGTATGAGTGGTAGCGGCATATCTGTGGCATTAAACCCGTATATGAATGTGGCGGCAACTGTCGCGCAGAACCTAAGACCTGTTAACATAATGAGTTCGAATCAATAGCATTGGATGGCTTGCCGTAGAACACATGGTTAGCTACTCGGAAAATCTTATCTGGATGGACCTGGAAATGACGGGTCTTGATCCGGAAGTCGAACGGATCCTTGAGATTGCCACGATCGCAACCGATTCGTCGCTAAACATTCTTGAGGAAGGCCCTGTGTTGGTCATCCGTCAGAGCGAAACATTGCTTGCGGGCATGGACGACTGGAACCAGGAACACCACACCAAATCGGGTTTGGTTGATCGAGTCTTGGCCGATGGGATTACGGAAGCAGAAGCCGAAGCTCAAACTATTGAGTTTATTAGTAAGCATGTTGAGAAGGGCGAGTCACCGCTTTGTGGTAACAGCATTGGCCAGGATCGTAGATTCCTTGTGCGTTATATGCCGGAACTCGAAAATTTCCTCCATTACCGTAACCTGGATGTTAGTACTGTCAAGGAGTTGGCTTTGCGCTGGCAACCTGATGCAGCACGTGCGGTCAAAAAAGAAGGTGTTCATAGGGCCCTCGATGACATCAAAGAGTCCATCGACGAACTCCGTCAATACAAAGAGAACTTCTTCCAGACTACCCGTTAGGCGAGCGGACTTCCTTTTTTGCCAGCTGTTGCTGGATTGCCCAATCCACGTGTTCTCTTACCATGTCAGAGGTATGTTGTTTGCCCGAGAGCGCAGCAAGGATTTCTGGACTGTAATCCGCATTTCCCAGCGCGATGCTGATGTTTCGTATCCAACCGTCATAGCCGGTGCGACGGATAGCTGAACCCTGTGTATTTTTGCTGAACTCCTCCTCGGTCCACCCAAATAGTGACAGTAGTGATGCAGAATCGAAGTCGTTACGTGGTTTAAAGTCAGGTTCTGCTGTGGGTTGCGCGTACCGATTCCAGGGGCAGATGGCCTGGCAATCATCGCAACCAAAGATTCGATTTCCCATGCGTTCTCTAATGGGAATTGGGATGACCCCTCTGTTCTCAATGGTGTGGTAGGAAATACACCGCCGTGAGTCCAATTCGTACGGCGCGACAATTGCCCTGGTAGGGCAGACATCCATACATGCGCTGCAACTTCCACAGCGATTGCTAACGTCGGGCTTATCGATTGGTAGTGGAATATTGGTGTAGATCTCTCCTAAGAAGAACCAGGATCCCGCAGATTCGTTTAGCAGGAGCGTGTTCTTACCTATCCAACCAAGCCCGGCTTTTTCGGCGGCACCTTTTTCAAGCACTGGCGCACTGTCCGTAAACACGCGTGCAGAAAATTCAAAAGAATCCGTATCGTTGAGATGATCGTTGATTCGGTCCGTAAGTGCTCGCAGTCGAGCACGTAACACCTTGTGATAGTCTCGACCGAGTGCATAACGCGCAATGTAGGCTTTTGACGGAGAACTTAGCGTTTTTTCAACGTTCGCATCATCAGGCAGGTAATCCATGCGTGCGCTGATGATCCGAATCGTTCCTGGTATCAGCATATCTGGCCTGCTGCGCTTTTCGCCGTGTTTGGACATGTATTGCATGTCGGCGGCGAAGCCCTTCTCAAGCCAATTTTTTAGGTGGGTCTCGTGCTTTCCCAGATCAGTATCGGTTATACCAGTCTGTTGGAAACCGAGCTCTTTACCCCAGGATTTTATCGCGTGCGCCAGTTCTAAGTAGTTTTCCAATTACGCGCCAACAATACAAAGGTTTACAATAGTATAACGCTGGAGCTCGAGATCGCTTGAAAACATACCTCTACACCGCAGACCAGGTAAGGCAGATTGACCAGGTTGTCATCAACGAACGCGGGATACCTGGCCTCGTCCTGATGCGAAGGGCTGCTGAGGCGACGGTAGAAATCGCTTTAGCGCATTGGCCCTCCGTCTACAATGTTACCGTGTACTGTGGCAGTGGTAATAATGCGGGTGATGGCTATATCGTTGCAGGATTGCTCGCTAATCGCGGCATATCCGTTAAGGTCGTCGCGGTGGGCGATACTGAGAAACTTGGTTCTGACGCTGGTGCAGCTTTGGCATTTTGCAGGGAGAGTGATGTCCAGATCGCGCACGATCACACCATTGGCGATGAAGAGCTTATTGTAGATGCGCTGCTTGGAACGGGACTCAAAGGGCCGGTCAGAGAATCCTATAAAAAGGCGATAGAGAATATTAACGAGAGCGGCAAGCCAGTGCTTTCTGTCGATATTCCGTCAGGGTTGTCTGCTGATACGGGCGAGGTCCTGGGTTCGGCCGTTCGTGCAAGTGAAACTGTAACGTTCATAGCCAGGAAACAAGGCTTGTATACAGGTAAGGGACCGGTTCTCGCTGGCAAGATTGAGTATGCGGACCTTGATGTTCCCCTCGATGTGATTCACCGGACAGATACCCAGTTGTTGGATATTGAGCGGTGCGTTAGTCAGATTCCCACTCGAGATCAAGATGCTCATAAAAACACGTTTGGTCACGTACTGGTGATAGGCGGTGACCTGGGTATGGGAGGGGCTGTCATTATGGCGGCCGAAGCAGCGCTCCGAACGGGGGCTGGCCTCGTAAGTATCGCGACGCGTCAGGAGAACACAACTGCCGCACTATCACGACGTCCTGAAGTAATGGTTAAGGGCGTTTCCGAGAGTAAAGACCTCGCACCAATGCTTGCTCGAGCGAGTCACGTCGTCCTTGGTCCCGGCCTTGGCAGCAGCGACTGGTCCCGGTGGTTATTCAAAGAAGTGATGTCAGTCGATAAACAGGGAGTTATGGATGCTGACGCGTTGAACATCCTCGCGGAGCACCCTCAAACCTGTAAGGGCTGGGTATTGACTCCCCATCCAGGAGAAGCGGCACGCCTGCTTGGAAACGACAAAAGTGTGGATAGATTTTCCAACCTGGATGCGATTCAGAAAAAATTTGCTAGCGTGGTATTACTTAAGGGAGCGGGTACGCTAGTTACCGACGGGCGTAACAAGTCGCTATGTCCCTATGGAAATCCTGGAATGGCGACTGCAGGTATGGGAGATGTTTTGAGTGGTGTTATTGGTGGATTGCTCGCGCAGGGGATGAATCCCTTATCAGCAGCAGAAACCGGTGTAGTACTTCATGCACATGCGGCGGATCAGCTTGCCGCAAAACTTGGGCATCGAGGGTTGATTGCGACTGATATTATTCCTGCGGTTCGAGAACTGGTGGGGTAGTGGAGATGGAGTACCAAACTCGGTTGGAATCTGAAATCGATACTATTGCCTTTGGTATGACACTGGCTGAGTCGTTATTTGAAGGCGGTCGAATCTACATCAAGGGAGATCTTGGTGCGGGTAAAACGACGCTGTGTCGGGGGATTCTGCGCCGATTTGGGTTCGAGGGTGCTGTCAAGAGTCCGACGTTCACTCTTGTTGAGCCCTATGAGTTACCGGAGTTGTCAATCTACCACTTCGACATGTATAGATTATCGGATCCCAGCGAGCTCGAGTACATAGGGGTGGATGAGTATTTTCAGCCTGGGAACCTGTGTCTGGTTGAGTGGCCGGAGCGCGCACAGGATAGGTTGCCAACCGGAGACCTGGAGATTCAACTCAGTATCATTGGTCGGTCCAGGAACGTTTTACTGCGCTCGATAGCGAACGAATCCCTGTGCCAGGAAGTGGCGAAGCGTCATCGCTTGAAAAGCAGTGCCATAGGACACAAACTAACCGTCGGTGATGATCCGGACTAATCGCAATAGAACTCGATGGCGCATTCTGCGTCAGCTCTTTCCCTTACTCTTATTTTTTACCTTCCAAGGTAGCGTCGCGACTACCATTGACCAGGTGCGTATCCACCAATCACCCGAGAAGACGCGTGTGGTTTTCGATCTGGGTAACGCGGTGGAACATCGATTGTTTTCGCTGGATGCGCCAATGCGTCTCGTGGTCGACATTGACGACGCGTCTCTTGCGGCGGATCTAACGAAGATAGATTTGAAAAACTCGCCTATAGCAAACATCCGCAGCGCGGTGCGAAACGACAGCGATCTTCGCGTCGTTTTTGATCTGAGTGAATTAGTAAAGCCCAGAAGTTTCGTTTTAAAGCCAATCATGCAATACGGCGACAGACTGGTTGTGGATCTCTACGCGGACGGACAGAGAGAGGAGTCGTTTAGTAAAGAAGACCTGTTCAAACAGCAGATGCGCGACGTCATCGTAGCTATCGATGCCGGGCATGGCGGAGAAGATCCTGGGGCAATTGGTCATGGAAATATTTTGGAAAAAGAGGTTGTCTTCTCCATCTCCTCGATGATCTATGATCTGTTTGCCAGGGAACCCGGCTATCGCGGCTTGATGATTCGGGAAGGTGACTATTACGTTGAATTACGCCGAAGGACGCGCATAGCACACGATAGCTCAGCCGACATTCTTCTCTCCATTCATGCCGACGCATTTGATTCACCCAAGGTTTCTGGTGCTTCGGTATATGCCCTTTCTGACAAGGGTGCGACGAGTGAGGCTGCAAGAATTCTGGCGGAACAGGAAAACCGTGCAGATTTAATTGGCGGGGTAGGTGGCGTATCACTGCATGATAAGGACGACTTGTTAGTTGAGGTATTGCTGGATCTTGTGACTACTGCGAGTCTGTCAGCAAGTCTCGATATGGGGGATAAGATTATCGGAGAGATAGGCAGGGTCAACAAATTGCATAAACGCAGTGTTGAGCAGGCGGGTTTTGTGGTACTAAAGTCTCCGGAAATTCCTTCGTTGTTAATTGAAACTGGGTATATCTCCAATCCATCGGAAGCGAAAAAGCTGGCGAGTAAGCGGCATCAGAGAAAAATAGCAGAGGCCATTTTTAGGGGGGCTCGTACGTATATGCAGGGCAATCCACCCCCTGGTTCTTTGCTCGCGTGGCAAAGGGATGATGGCAGTGTAAAACTGACTACCTATGTCATTGTTCGCGGTGATACCTTATCGGAGATAGCCAGTCGTTACCGGGTAAGTTCGGACAATATAAAAAGGGTTAATGGATTGCGAAGTGACAGGATTAGAATTGGGCAGGTGCTGAAAATACCCGCGAGCTAGTTTCTGTCCGCAAAGTCCTGGATCTGCGCAAGGAGAAGCGACATTCCAAAGGAAATAGGCATGAAAATAATTACTTGCAAGGAAACTAGAGGCACGATGTTGGGTTTCCGGACAAGAACCAGCTAGGCAAAAAGAGATACGAGTCGAGACGAAGTCAGTGGTGAGAATAAAACAATTAACGGCAAAGCTAGCGAATCAAATTGCGGCAGGCGAGGTGGTCGAGCGTCCTTCTTCTGTCGTAAAGGAGTTGCTCGAGAATAGTCTTGATGCATCCAGTACGCAGATCGACGTTCAGGTTGAAGCCGGTGGTACGCGATTGATCAAAATACGTGACAATGGCCTGGGCATAAAAAAACAGGATCTGGTGCTTGCGCTATCACGCCACGCCACGAGTAAGATCGAGACGATTTCCGATCTTGAGGCGGTTAGTACGCTTGGTTTTCGTGGGGAAGCGTTGGCCAGTATCGCCTCAGTTTCCCATTTGATACTAACCAGTAATGATGGTGAAGGTAAAACGGGGTGGTCGATTGTCGAGGATGAGGAGATTGCACCAGCGGCACACCCTCGAGGTACAACCGTGGAAGTGCGTGATCTGTTCTTTAATACGCCGGCTCGCCGGAAATTTCTCCGTACCGAACGTACTGAATATCAACGAATTGATGAGATTGTTCGTAAGGTCAGCCTTAGTCATCCGGCAGTACACATAACGCTCCACCATGACGGGAAAATGACGCGACGGTATCGAGCGTCGAACTCAACGGAAGATGAGCAACGGCGACTTGCGAGTGCGTTTGGGACTTCCTTTGTAGAGAATGCCCTCTACTTCGAAGAAGAAAACCATGGCATGCATCTGTCGGGTTGGGTATCGCTACCTACCTACTCTCGTAGTCAAGCGGACCAGCAGTTCTTCTTTGTTAACTCGCGCATGATTAGAGACAAGCTGATCACCCATGCCGTGAAGCAAGCCTACTCGGACGTGCTGTTTCACGCTCGCCAACCGGTGTTTGCGCTGTTTTTGGATCTTGATCCGAAGACTCTGGACGTTAACGTACATCCTACCAAGCACGAGGTCCGGTTTCGCGATTCACGAAACGTTCACGATTTCATATTTCGCGCCATACATAAGGTGTTGGCAGATGTTAGGCCAGAGGATGTTGTAGAACTTGGTGCGGTTAGTCCGCTGACTTCAACTCCTATCCAATCTAATTTTTCGATGGAAGGATACCGGGGAGGCTCCCGCGTAGGAGAGCAGGTACAGCACTATGCGGAATTTTTGCGTAGCGTCCCCGAGCCGATTAGCACGAATGAGGATAGTGGTATTCCACCGCTTGGATATGCGGTGGCGCAACTACATGGGATTTACATCCTCGCTCAAAATGAAAGGGGACTGGTCATCGTAGATATGCACGCGGCACATGAACGTATCACCTACGAAAGACTCAAGGTCTCGGATGATGGTCTTAAGACGCAACCACTTCTGGTGCCGATGACGATTGCAGTTAGTGCGGCTGAGAGCGACGCGGTGGACAACTTTGCTGCGGAACTTGGCAATTTCGGTTTTGATCTAACACGGGCCTCTGAAGAGTCGCTGATTATCAGAGCTATACCGGCGTTATTATCGCGAGGAAACGCGGAGCAGTTGGTAAGAGATGTATTGGCAGATCTGGTCGAATTTGGTTCCACATCGAGAATTCAGGCTGAGCGTGACGAGATACTCTCTACCATGGCATGCCATGGATCAATTCGCGCTAACCGGAAACTCTCAGTCGCTGAAATGAACGCTTTGCTGCGCGATATGGAGGAAACGGAACGAAGTGGTCAGTGCAATCATGGCCGCCCAACTTTTTGTGAACTGACTGTTGGCGAGCTTGACGGTCTGTTTCTTCGCGGTCGGTGAGCGAAAAGCCGAAGGTCCTTGTTATTACAGGACCTACAGCGAGCGGGAAGTCCGGTCTGGCCGAGGGGCTGGCGTCAAGATTTCCAATTGACCTTATATGCGCCGATTCGGCCACGGTCTATCGGGGAATGGATATTGGAACCGCGAAGCCCACGTCTTCCATGCGTGAGCAGATTCCTCATCATCTGGTCGATATTCGAGATCCATCCCAGCCATACTCTGCTGCAGAGTTCAGGCGCGATGCAACGGAGGTAGTCGCGGATGTTCTCGCTCAGGGCCGAATTCCCTGTCTTGTAGGCGGAACTATGTTGTATCTCAAGGCCCTCAAAGAGGGAATTGCCGAGCTGCCTGCAGCAGACCCGGCAGTGAGGGAACAGATTTTGCAACAAGCCAACGCTCATGGTTGGCCGGAAGTTCATAAGCGTCTTGCTGAAGTTGATCCCGAGTCTGCAGCAAGAATTCACAGCAATGATCCTCAGCGGCTGCAACGAGCACTGGAAGTTTTTGAAATTACAGGGCGAACGTTAACCGAACACCATGAAGCCTCTGTTCCGGAGTGTCCGTTTGATCTTGTAGAATTCGCAGTGATTCCACAAAGGAGTCTGCTTCACCTCAGAATTGCCGAACGTTTCCACGGCATGCTCGAGAAGGGATTTTTGGATGAAGTGAGAGCACTTTTTGAACGTGATGACCTAAATAGAGAACTCCCTTCTATGAAAGCCGTTGGTTACCGTCAAATCTGGTCGTTTCTGGCAAATGAATTGTCTTACGAAGACATGGTAGAAGGTGCCATTGTGGCGACACGTCGCCTGGCAAAGCACCAGTACACGTGGTTGAATGCCTGGCAGGGTTTGCATGTGATGGAAAGGGCGGAATTGAGCGAAGTCTTGAAAATTCCGCAGGTCAACACCATATTGGTGGAAGGTAACCAACCGGCATAGCGGTGGGCAACAATAAAAAGGAGTGCATCATGTCAAAAGGGCAGTCATTACAAGACCCGTTCCTGAACGCGTTAAGGAAGGACCGCATCCCAGTATCAATTTACCTTGTAAGCGGCATAAAATTGCAGGGACAAATTGAATCGTTCGACCAGTTTGTCATTTTATTGCGTAACACGGTCAGTCAGATGATCTATAAGTCAGCAATATCGACCGTGGTGCCATCCCGTAATGTGACGATCGAGGATGAACCAGCATCTTGACCAACAGACATACAGCTACATGATGAATACCATTGTTCTTTGAAAGACCTGAAGCCGGTAGCCGGGCATTACTTGTTCACGTCGACCAACGAGATTCAGAGCTCGCAACCTCCGATGAATTGAAAGAACTGGTGGTGTCCGCGAGTCTGGATCCAGTAGGGTGCGTGACCAGTAATCGAAGATTTCCCCATCCTGCAACCTTTCTGGGGCAGGGTAAGGTCGATGAAATTGCAAAGTCCATTATTGAAATGCAGGCCGAGTTGGTTGTTATTGATGCAGAACTCTCTCCTACCCAAGAGCGTAATCTCGAGTTAGCTTTGAGCATCCGAGTGCTTGATCGCACGGGTCTTATTCTTGAGATATTCGCATTACGAGCTCGGACTCATGAAGGGAAATTACAGGTTGAACTTGCGCAACTTGCGCACGCTTCGACACGCCTGGTGCGTGGCTGGACGCACCTTGATCGACAGAGAGGTGGTTCAGGACGCGGCAGCGGAGCTTCTTCCGGGTTAGGCGGAGCCGGTGAAACTCAGCTGGAAGCTGATCAGAGGATGATACAGGCGAGAACCCGTCGTATTGCGGCGCGACTTGAAAAAGTAAGGCGGCAAAGGAAACAAAATCGTCGCTCCAGAAAACGATCAGATGTGAAGACAGTGTCGTTAGCTGGTTACACCAATGCAGGGAAGTCAACGTTATTCAATCGACTCTGCGAATCAGATGTGTGGGAAGCGGATCAGTTATTCGCCACGCTTGATCCTACGTTACGGCAGGTGTCCATTCCTGTCGTCGGGAAAGTGGTTATGTCGGATACCGTTGGTTTTATTCGTCAACTGCCCCATACGCTTGTAGATGCGTTTCGAGCGACGCTTGAAGAGGTAGCCTCCGCAGATCTAATACTGCACGTGGTAGATGTGGCGGCTGATTCTCGTGCCGAACGCATTATTCAGGTCGAAAATGTTCTGCGAGAGATCGGCGCCGCGAGCGTGCCGACACTGCTCGTTTATAACAAAGTAGATATTAATGGGGGGCAGAGCCGCATCGACCGGGATGCATCAGGTAAACCTGTGAAAGTATGGTTGTCTGCCCACTCTGGAGACGGATTGGATTTTCTACTGAGTGCAATGGGAGAATTGCTGGCCGATGATCTGATAGAGACACAAATTACACTAGCGCCTCATGAGGGAAACCTTCGAGCCAAACTCTTTGCGCTTGGTGCGGTCTTACATGAAGACACGGACCCCAATGGGTGCATACATATGGACCTTCGAATCGATCAGCGGGATCTGACTCGAATACAGAGGCAGGAGCTAATTAAGTAGCGGACAAGTCTGCAAAAGAACAAGCTAGTTTCTGTCCACAAAGGTCTGATTCTGCGCGAGTAGAAGCGACATTCCAGAGGAAATAGTTAAGAAAACGATTACTTGCAAAGAAACTAGAGGCACGAAGTTGAGTTTCCGTGAAAGAACTAGCTGGTTTTTACAGCGATATTAATGGGAAAATGGTAGTTTCCCCTAACAAAAGCATGTGGAGATAATTAAATGGCCTGGAATGAGCCTGGTGGCGGAAAAAATCGTGATCCTTGGGGTAACCGGGACGATCAGGGGCCGCCTGATCTTGATGAAGCGTTTCGCAAGCTGCAAAACAGCTTATCCGATATGTTTGGTGGTGGTTCTGGCGGCGGCTCGGGTGGTCCCGCGAAGCCGATTAGTTTCAAGTTGATAGGGCTCGGCTTTGGGCTCTTGCTGATCATTTACCTTGGTTCGGGTGTATATCAGATCGATGAGCAGGAGAAGGGCGTTGTCCTTCGGTTTGGTAAGCTCCTTCCGGGGGTTATTTTGCCAGGCCTACATTGGAACCCTCGGTTTATTGACGAAGTATTGGTCGAAAACGTTACGCGGGTTAGATCACGTCCCCATGATTCAGAGATGCTGACCGAGGACGAAAATATCGTTAAGGTCAAGATGACAGTACAGTACGTCATCAGCGACATCAAAGCATACAAACTCCAGGTGAACTCGCCTGACGAGAGTCTTTATCAGGCTACTGAAAGTGCACTGCGACATGTGGTCGGGAGCACCGAAATGCATCAGGTGCTGACGGAAGGTCGTGCACAATTGGCGATTGACGTTAAAGAGCGAATTCACACCTACATGGAGCGATACGGTACTGGCATCCAGGTAACCCAGGTCAACATTGAAGAAACGGCGCCGCCGGATGCAGTGCGAGCCGCGTTTGACGATGTTATTAAGGCGCGGGAGGACGAAGTTCGGCTGCGTAACGAGGCAGATGCATATGCGAATCAGGTGATACCGGAAGCTCGCGGTGAGGCCCAGCGATATCTGGAGGAGGCCGAGGGCTACAAGCAGTCCAAGATTGCGCAGGCGACTGGTGAAGCAGAGCGCTTCAACAAATTGTATGTAGAGTATGCGTTAGCACCAGAGGTTACGCGGGAGCGCATCTATCTGGATACTATTGAATCTGTGATGGAAAGCAGTACCAAAGTGATGATAGATGTAGAGGGCGGCAATAATTTGTTGTATCTGCCCCTGGACAAGATAATGCAACAGAATCAGGCACCATCTCAGGGCTTTACCCCTTCAAGTAGTTCTACAAATATGTCCAGTTCTACAAACCTGTCACCCAATAGTCGTCGAGACAGGAGATAATCATGTCTGCAAAAAAATTCGTCGTAGTCTTTTTACTGCTGGCCGTAGCCATTCTGGGTATGAACTCAATATTCGTTGTCAACGAAATGCAGCGAGCAGTGTTACTTGAGTTTGGTGCCGTAACACGCGCTGATATCAATCCCGGGTTACACGTTAAGTGGCCTTTTATTAACGATGTGAGGAAGTTTGATGGTCGAGTGCGGACATCTGATGCGCCTCCTGAACGATTCCTGACGTTGGAAAAGAAGGCGGTTATCGTGGACTCTTTTGCAAAATTCAGGGTAGAAAATGTCGCTACCTACTACACCGCAACATCGGGTGACGAAGGCTTGGCGGAGCAACTTCTTAAACAGCGAATCAACAATGGACTTAGAAACGAAATCTCGAAACGTACCTTATATGAAGTAGTTTCCGGCGAACGCGATCAGTTGATGCAGGTGTTGACCACTGAGCTAAACGAGGTAGCGCAGGAAGAACTGGGAGTTACTGTAATCGATGTAAGGGTTAAGCGTATCGACTTACCCCCTGAGGTGAGTCAGTCTGTCTATGATCGTATGAATACAGAGAGGGATATTGAGGCGAGAGAACATCGCGCCAAGGGACAGGAGCTTGCGGTCGGTATTCGTGCCGATGCCGAAAAGCAGCGAGAGATAACTCTTGCCGATGCCTATAGTGCCGCCGAGCAAATTCGAGGTGAAGGAGATGCCGAGGCAGCAGCAACCTATGCGGCAGCGTTCACTAAGGACAAAGAATTCTACAAGTTCTATCGCAGCATGGATGCCTATAAGAAGTCCTTTGCCAGTAAAAGCGATGTCCTGCTAATTGATACCGACAGTGATTTCTTTAAATATATGAACAATAGCGGGCAGAAGTAGACCGTATCAACGCGAGGATCTGAGGTGTTGTGGCACGACCTGGGCGTTGCGCTGTGTCTGGTTATGGTCATTGAAGGAATCATGCCGTTCCTTTTCCCCAAACATTGGAAGGAGTCGATGCTGAAGATCGCAGAGATCGACGACAAAGCAATGCGTGCCTTTAGCCTGGCTATGATGTTGATTGGTACGGGGCTGTTATATCTCATTAATTAAAGCCAGCCAGGTTAGATTTCTAAAAGGTTAATCATGGGCAAAAATGTAGTTGTTATCGGGACCCACTGGGGCGATGAGGGCAAGGGTAAAGTCGTCGATCTTCTGACTGAGCAGGCGGCAGCTGTGGTGCGTTTCCAGGGCGGTCATAATGCGGGTCACACGTTAGTCGTCAACGGTGAGAAGACCGTGTTGCACCTTATACCTTCAGGTATTCTGCATAACCATGTGTCCTGTCTCATTGGTAACGGTGTTGTATTGTCCGTTCCCGACCTGTTTGCTGAGATCAACGAGTTGGAAGCTGGTGGAGTGCCCGTCCGAGACAGGCTTATGGTCAGCCCCGGATGCCCACTGATCTTGCCACATCACGTTGCGCTGGATCTGATGCGAGAGAATGTTCGCGGTAATCAGAAGATTGGGACCACAGGTCGAGGCATCGGTCCGGCCTATGAGGATAAGGTCGCGCGACGAGGTCTGAGGGTTGGCGATCTCTATAAACCGGAATACTTTAAATCGACGCTTGAAGAGATCATGGATTACCATAACTTTGTTCTTGAAAAATATTTCAATAGTGACTCTGTCGATTTGCAGGAAACACTGGATGCTTCGCTTGGGTTTGCCGAGATGTTGCAGCCCATGGTGGGCGACGTGGTAGAAAAGCTAGCATCTCTACGAAGCAGTGGCGCTAACGTTTTATTCGAGGGGGCACAGGGGTCGCTGCTGGATATCGACCAGGGTACGTATCCATTTGTGACTTCGTCCAATACTACAGCGGGCGCAATTGGTAGTGGCTGTGGTGTGGGCCCCCGGGATTTGGACTACATTCTTGGCATTACTAAAGCCTATACCACGCGAGTTGGATCTGGCCCGTTTCCAACGGAGTTGTTTGACAGTGTCGGTAGCTATTTGGCGGACAACGGCAATGAATTTGGTTCCACTACCGGTAGACCACGTCGCTGTGGTTGGTTTGATGCTCAAGCCCTTAGACGGGTGATTCAGATCAACAGCATTTCGGGACTTTGTATCACAAAACTCGACGTTCTCGATGGTCTGGAAACTGTATCACTTTGCAATGATTACGAAGTTGGTGAAAACGGGGAAGATATACCGGTTTATGAAGATCTCCCTGGGTGGAGTGAGTCGACTGTTGGTGCCAAATCCTCTGAGGATCTACCGGTTCAGGCCAGATCTTATCTGGAACGAATTGAATCTAAGTGTGGAATACCCATACATTTTGTTTCCACGGGTCCTGACAGGGAAGACACGATCCAGCTCATGGATCCTTTCAGCTAAATTCCTGGTGGTGCGAACTTCAGAGAACAGAAGCGGACGCTATGGTTACGGATTCGGCACTCAGATCCAAATAACCGGGGCGAGATAAAATCACCTGTGAAGTCGGAAAGGTGCCCGATGCTGTGACTCCTACCTGCCCTGTTGTGTCGTTTGCGCCGCCAACAGAAAAGGCGTTCCCTTCCCCTGGAGCAATTTGACCGGTCGAGTTATAGACTGCGATCCAGTTAGAAGAGCTGGACGGAACGCTAACAGTCTGATTTAGCGTGCTTTGTACATGTCCTTTCACGAAAGTCGTATCGGTGAGGCGCCGCGCTTCTTCGTAGTGAGCCTGTACTTTGCTCATGTTGGCCGTTCTAATGTAGTCCTGATAGGCGGGCAGGGCGACGGCAGTGAGAATGCCGATAATTGCGACAACGATCATTAACTCGATCAGCATAAAACCAGCGGTCTTTGATGTGTTAACCATGAGGAAACCGTATTAACCGGTCAAATGATCGGCATCTATTGTTTAAGGTATCGTCATTTAAGCAAAAATGCTGAGGGAATTGCCGAAAGTTTTGTAAACGTTATGTTAGTGGCTTTTTGATAGTGCTGGGACTTTATTGTCCTGTATTGTTGGTGCCGAGGAGAGGACTTGAACCTCCACGGGGTTTCCCCCACTAGCACCTGAAGCTAGCGTGTCTACCAATTTCACCACCTCGGCGTGGGACGCGGAAGATTACTAGTGCATCACAGCGCTGTCAATTATCAGACGGGTATGAATGAGATGATAGAAGATCCTGAGTACGAGCAAGAGGCAGCGCGGTACGCGCAACCCATAGCATCGCGCCGTCTTATTCTTGACGTTATGGCCGATATTGGAGAGCCCATTGCCTTTAAACGGCTAGCCAAGGAGCTTGGCCTGGGTGGACGCCCACAGCGCGACGCATTGACCAATAGACTTCGAGCGATGGTGCGCGAAGGGCAACTGGTGGTAGATCGCCGGAATGTGTATGCCATCGCGAGCAAGATGGAATTGGTTAGAGGTCGGATATCAGGACATGTCGACGGTTACGGGTTTCTGGTTACCGAGTCGGGACATGATGATGTCTTTCTCTCTCATCGACAGATGCGGGGTGTGTTTCATGGAGATATTGCCCAGGTTCGTGTCCGCGGTAGAGACCGGAGAGGGCGGCCGGAGGGAGAACTCGTTGATGTTCTTGAACGCAATACCACCGCGCTGGTTGGACGATTGTATTGCGAGAACGGAACCTGGCTACTGGAGAGCCTGAATTCACGCATCACTCAGGAGATTCTTCTTGAAACCAAGGGTGAAGAGCGGGAGGGATTGATCGTAATCGCTGACATTATTGATCAGCCCAGCATCCATGGTGTGGCAACTTGTTTTGTAAGAGAGGTGCTCGGTGAGCATCTGTCGACAGAAATGGAAATCAAGATGAGTCTGCTAAGTCACGATATTCCCAACGAGTTTACCGAGGAGGTACTCGCAGAGGCAGCTTCAATTCCACAGGAAATAGATGACACCGATGTTCGTTGCGACCTAAGGGAAATTCCCTTCGTGACCATCGATGGAGCAGATGCTCGTGACTTTGATGACGCTATTTATTGCGAGTGTCGAGATAAAGGAGGGTGGCGCCTGATCGTGGCGATAGCTGACGTTGCGCATTATGTCCGCAAAGGCTCTGCGCTTGACGACAGTGCCTTGGAAAGGGGCACCTCGGTATATTTTCCGGGATCTGTCATACCCATGTTGCCAACCGATTTGTCCAACGAACTATGTTCACTAAAGCCGGGGGTCGACAGACTGGTACTAGCATGTGATATGCAGATCTCAGCGGCAGGACGAATCAGTCGTTATCAGTTCTACGAAGCTGTGATTCGTTCAGCGGCACGTTTTACTTACGACGAAGTTGCTGCTGGCGTAACTAAAGGTCCGTGGACTGAGTCTCTGGATTCAGTTTCAGGACTGGTCACTGAGCTACTACGTGGACGTGAAGCGCGGGGAGCACTTGATTTTGATACCGTTGAACTGGACTTCGACCTTGACGATAACGGTAGCATTAGAAGCATTGGAACCAAGGCAAGAAACGAAGCCATGCGTTTGATAGAAGAGTGCATGCTTTGTGCAAACGTTTGTGCCGCAAGGTTTATGCATCAGCTCGAGTTGCCTGGCATGTATCGGGTTCACGAAAGACCTGACGAAGAAAAGCTATCAAACCTCAGGAGGTTTCTGGACAGTCTGGGGATAACGCTGACCGAGGACCTACCGTCT
This sequence comes from uncultured Gammaproteobacteria bacterium, assembly GCA_913045175.1. GTDB lineage: Bacteria > Pseudomonadota > Gammaproteobacteria > Pseudomonadales > Azotimanducaceae > UBA7455. The sequence goes on from CAJWQG010000003.1 coordinate 58,250, forward strand.
CCGGGAGAGCTACAAGCGGTGCTGGACCAGTTGCGTAACAAACCGAATGGTCAGGTATTACAACTCGCGGTTCTACGTTCGCTCTCGCAGGCGGTTTATCAGGTGCACAACGTTGGGCACTATGGACTCAACTTCACGATGTATACGCATTTTACATCTCCAATTCGTCGGTATCCCGATCTGATGACTCACCGGTTAATTAAGTCGGTAATCCATGGAGATATACGAACCAATCGCGTGCGCCGCTTTGGATCGCAAATGCAACCTGAGTATGACTACGACGACGATCTTCTCGAGTATATTGCGGAACAATGTTCTACGACAGAGAGGAGGGCAGAGACTGCAGTATATGAGGTGCTTGAATGGATGAAGTGCGAGTACCTATTAGGGAAGGTTGGTGAGATCGCACCTGGAGTGATCACCCATGTGACAAATTTCGGCTTTTTCGTTCAGTTGACAGAGCTCTATGTAGAAGGCTTGGTTCATGTTAGTAATCTGATTAACGACTACTATGAATTCGACCAGGATCAGCAATGTCTAATTGGTGAGCACGCTGGGATCAGTTTTGGCATCGGAGACAGTGTTTCTGTTCAGATTGCCCGAGTTGATGTCGATGAGCAGAAAGTTGACTTTGAGCTAGTGTCACATGATCCACTGAGACGACGTTCGAAGCGGAAATCGGGAAGAAAGAAACCGGGAGACCGAGGACGCAGGAGGCGTAGAAGGAGATGACAGACGAGTTTCTCTATGGAATCCATGCGGTTCGCAGTTTCTTTCGCGCCGGTGGCGGAAAGCCGCGACGGCTATTGCTGAAGTCTGGGAATCTTGGTCCACGATTACGGGAGATCGCGGACGAGGCTCGTTCCCTAGATTGTGAGATCGAATCTTGTGAGCGGGATCAGTTAGATGCGATCACTTCAAATCATCAGGGTGTTGTTCTTTATATCGACTCCAGTTCGCGATCTCAGGTTTTGCTTGAAGACCTAATGGATGAGACGGCAACGGGAAGGATATTTCTGGTTCTTGATGGTGTAACGGATCCACGAAATCTTGGCGCTTGTATAAGAAGTGCTGCGACCCTCGGGGCCTCTGCCGTGATCGCGCCGCGCAATAATAGTGCACCGCTCAATGCCTCGGCGATCAAGGCCTCAAGTGGTGGCGTTGATATCACACCCTATTATCAGGTGGCTAATATTGCTCGGGTGATTCAGGATCTGAAGAAGGCAGGTTACTGGGTCATAGGCACGGTTTTGGAAGACGGAAAGTCACTTGCCCAGGTCGACCTTACGGGTAACCTGGTGCTTGTGGTGGGCTCTGAAGGCAAAGGATTAAGGCGTATCACCAGGGAATCCTGTGACTTCCTTGCGACAATCCCTATGTTCGATGGGTCCCTGGGTTTTAATGTTTCTGTGGCAACGGGGATCTGTTTGTACGAAATACAGCGGCAGCGTGAACTTGCAACCTGATTACTGATTCTCTACAATCCGCCGCCTTCCTATATCGTATGTCTACAAACTGCGATTGACGGGTACAATTAATCTCCTTGCTTCACCACCAGAGTGGGAGGCATAACCGGAAGGAGTCAGCATGAGACACTACGAAATCGTGTTTCTGGTACATCCTGATCAGAGTGAGCAGGTGCCAGGAATGATTGAACGTTATTCCAATACCATTACCCAGGGCGGTGGCAAGATTCATCGCGTAGAAGACTGGGGCAGACGGCAGTTGTCGTTTCCTATCAGTAAGATTCACAAGGCCCACCACATTCTATTCAATATTGAATGTGGCAAAGAAGTGTTAGACGAAATCAACACAGCGTTTAGATTCAATGATGCTGTGTTGAGGAATCTGATTATGAGCCGTAAACAGGCAGACGCTGAAGAATCTCCGATAATGAAGATCGAGAATGAGAGTCGGGAAAAGAAAGGCCACGAAGAAGTGGTGCTCAAACCGACTGAGAATGCAGAAGGTTCCAAGGACGATGAGGTCGCACAAGAAGAGTCTACTGAAGAAGGTAGCGTAGACAACGAATCAGATACAGCGGTAGGAGAATAGACATGTCACGATTTTATCGCCGCCGTAAATACTGTCGATTCACGGCTGAAGGTATTGAAGAAATCGACTACAAGGATCTGGAGATGTTAAAGGCGTATATTTCCGAGACTGGAAAAATTGTGCCTTCTCGCATCACTGGGACTAAAGCCAGGTATCAACGTCAACTTGCCAAGGCGATTAAACGAGCAAGATTTCTGGCATTGTTGCCCTATACCGACGCCCACAAGTAAGTCGAGCCAATGCGTGCATTAGCGGAATTCGTCATGCGAGGACGGACCCACGCGATCGGCACCAGTATGACAAGCGCTATGGTGCCTTTGCTGTCCTGGTTGAGCACTGCGGTTGTCGGTCTGGTGATTTTGCGCAAAGGTGCCCTCGAGGGGTCACTTGTTCTGCTCTGGACGCTTCTTCCTCTGGGAGCGATTTTGTATTTTTCTCGTGAACCCGATCCGTCTTCTGTAACCGCGCTTATTGGGACTGCGATTATGGCCTACGTGTTACGGGTAACCGTTTCCTGGGAATTAACCTTAGCAATTGCGGTCGTCCTATCGGCGATTGGTAGCCTGGTATTCCAATACACGGCTGCTGACGTGCTTGTACTAATTGTCGAAGTGTTTATGGATTATTCGAAGCAATTCTCAGTTGAGATGACCTACGAGGCAGCGGAGAGGCAGATCGTTGGTTTGTATGCCATGGGGAAAGCATACGCTATGTTGGCACTATTAGTGCTGGCTCGCTGGTGGCAAAGCCAGTTATACAATCCCGGTGGATTCCAAAAAGAGTTTCATGAGATAAGGATCATGCCAGTTTTGAGCAGTGTTCTTGTTTCTTTGATGTTGGTCTGCTTTCTATTCAATGATCAGCTAGGTGCCTGGTTGCCACTTTTGACAGTACCTCTGGTAGTTTCCGGGATCGCGTTAGTTCATTGGATGGTGAGTTACCGGGAGATGTCCAGGAACTGGCTTACTTTCTTTTATTTATTTCTTTTATTCTTCCTTCAGCTGGCTTATCCGATGTTGGCGGCACTAGCGCTTGTGGATAGTTACCTGAATATTAGACAACGAGTCAAAACCAAAAAGGTGTAACCATGCAAGTAATACTCCTTGAGAAAATCGCCAATCTGGGCGACCTGGGTGAACAGGTTTCAGTTAAGGCAGGCTATGGCCGTAACTTTCTTATTCCCCAACACAAAGCTGTTCCTGCGACTGATGAAAATGTAGAGCAGTTCGAGTCAAGACGCGCTGATCTTGAACGCCTTGCAGATGAGAAGAAAGGCGAAGCGATGGATCGTGCTGAAAAGATCGCGGAAATTTCTCTTTCGATGTCAGTGAAGGCGGGAGACGAAGGTAAACTCTTTGGATCCATTACTGGTCGTGATATTGCAGAGGCTGTAACTGCCCGTGGTTTGGCTCTCGAGAAGAGCGAAGTACGTCTTCCAGAGGGTCCTATTCGGGAAGTTGGTGAGTTTGAGGTGGATGTACACCTTCATACCGAAGTTGATGCTGTTGTTAAGGTCACGGTTGTCGCAGAGGATTAAAAAAAAGTGTTCAATGATAGGCTGATGATTTAGTCTAGAAGACCCAGAAGATTCCGGTTTTTGTCTTGGCCACCGCACCAGACGACACGACAACAACACTACTAAAAGTGCCACCTCATTCCATTGAGGCGGAGCGCTCTGTATTGGGTGGGTTGCTACTCGATGCTACTGCGTGGGACGCCATCACCGGCATTGTTACTCCTGATGATTTCTATCGCGGCGATCATCGAACTATATTTCGCTGCATGGAATCCCTGTCTGAGCAGAACAAACCGATTGATGTTATTACTGTTTCCGATGCGCTTGATGAGGTCAACGAGCTTGAAGGTATGGGTGGCCTTTCATATATATCGGAACTGGCAGCGAATACTCCGACAGCCTCAAATATTCGTGCATATGCTGAAATTGTCCAGGAGCGAGCGATTGTCAGGAAGTTGATTTCTGCTGCCAATGAAATCGCAGAAAGCGGATTCAACACCCAGGGGCGTGACAGCGCAACGCTTATCAACGAGGCTGAATCTAAGGTATTCAAGATAGGCGATGAGCGCCCAAACGCAGGTGGACCGCAGTCAATCAATCCGCTGCTTAAGAAAGCGGTAAGTCGTATTGATGAGCTCTATGAGAGCAAGGGTGCGCTCACAGGCATCAGTACGGGCTTTAGGGATATTGATGATATTACGTCTGGTCTACAGAGGTCTGACCTCATTGTGGTCGCGGGTCGACCTTCTATGGGAAAGACTTCATTTATGATGAACATGGCGGAGAAGGCCGTCATTTCAGAGGGAATGCCGGTTCTGGTGTTCAGTATGGAAATGCCCGCGGACTCTCTTATTTTTCGAATGCTGTCTTCACTGGGCAGTATCGATCAGTCAAAAATTCGCTCAGGGCAGTTAGGCGACGACGATTGGCCGAGGCTTACTTCTGCGGTGACCTTGCTTAATGACTGTCCACTCTTCGTTGACGATACAGCAGCGCTTACCGCAAATGAGATACGTGCTCGCGCACGTAGGGTAGCGAGGGAACACGGTCAGCTTGGGATGATACTGGTCGATTATCTGCAGCTGATGCAGGTACCGGGTACGGTGGAAAATCGAGCTGGAGAAATATCCGAAATTTCCCGTTCATTAAAGGCCATTGCCAAGGAGTTTGATTGTCCCATGGTAGCTGGTTCTCAGCTAAATCGTGGGCTGGAGCAACGACCGGACAAAAGACCAATCATGTCAGACTTAAGAGAGTCCGGAGCTATCGAGCAGGATGCGGATGTCATCATGGCCATATACAGGGATGAGGTCTACCATGAAGATGCCGAGCAAGGTATCGCGGAAATTATCATTCTCAAGCAGCGCAACGGACCCATCGGTAAAAAGAAACTTGCTTTTATTGGTCACCATACGAAGTTTGAAGATCTCGCGCAGGGTTACGACGATTTTTACTAATCTCGAATGAATTCAATCATCCATGCGGCAATAGATCTAAACGCAATCAACAGTAACCTTTCGATTGTTCGTGCTAAAGCCCCCACCAGTAAAGTAATGGCAGTGATAAAAGCCGATGCATACGGGCACGGTGCAGTTGCAGTGGCGAAACATATTTCTCCGGTGGATAGTTTTGGCGTTGCCCGCGTTGAAGAGGGCAAGGAATTACGAGACGCGGGAATAGACGCGCCCATCGTGATTTTGGAGGGATTCCTTAACGCCCAGGAACTTAATGCTTCTGAGCATCTAGGCCTCGATGTCGTTGTTCACTCGGAACATCAGTTAGCCCTGCTTAGTCAGGGTAGTTTTTCTGGTGGTATCTGGGTCAAGGTAACTACCGGTATGAACCGCCTTGGATTTTCCCTATCTAGTCTTGAAGAAGTGCTGGATAAGCTGGCAAGCCAGAAGATCATTGGTATCATGAGTCATCTTGCGAGTGCAGATTCCGACCCCGCAATGACCCGTCAGCAGGTATCGTCTTTCTACGAGACGGCCAACAAATTTAACCTGCCGTTATCCATTGCCAACTCCGCAGGTATTCTGGACTTTCCCGCATCGCATCTGGACTGGGTTCGTCCTGGTTTGATGCTGTACGGTGCCTCTCCCTTTAGTCAGTTGAACGCTGATTTACACGCTGCGATGACTTTTTCTGCGCCCATTATCGCAATTAATAAGCTAACTATAGGACAGTCCGTTGGTTATGGTGGAACCTGGGTAGCCCCCAGGAATTGTCGAGTGGCTGTATTGGCCGTGGGCTATGCCGATGGCTATCCACGAGAGATATTCAATGGCTCGGTAGCGCTTGGTGATGTCAGGCGGAACATCGTGGGCCGGGTTTCAATGGATATGATCTGTGTTGAATTAGATGATCATGATGATGTCAGCGTTGGTGATGAGGCAGTACTCTGGGGAATCGGGTTACCGATAGAGGAAGTAGCGACAATGGCTCGGACCATTCCCTATACGTTGATGTGCGGAGTTGGAAAGCGCGTTAGAAGGAATTACTTGTAGTGGCGAAACTCAAAACAGCCTTCGTATGTGGTGACTGTGGCGCCGACTATGCAAAGTGGCAGGGGCAATGCAATGAATGCGGCGCATGGAATACCCTAACTCAATTACGAGTTGCATCTGCTGAAAGCTATGCAGGTGAACAAAGTGAGATGCGTTCGCTCAGCGACGTTGCCACGGAAGAGCAGCCCAGGCTATCTTCCGGGCTTGTCGAGTTAGACCGGGTTCTGGGGGGTGGCTTTGTTGCCGGGTCTGCGATTCTGATTGGCGGCAACCCGGGTGCAGGTAAAAGTACGTTGCTTCTTCAGGTGCTGTGTCGGGTCGTCACCGATAGTCCTGTTCTTTATATAACCGGTGAAGAGAGCCTCGCTCAGGTCGCGTCTCGAGCGCAACGTTTGGGGCTGCCGACTGACAAGACCATTGTGATGGCGGAAATCAACGTTGAAAGAATATTGCTCAGTTGGAAGGAATGTACGCCGGCGCTTTGCGTTATCGATTCTATCCAGGCAATGCACTCGGATTCTGCGGAGTCTGCCCCCGGTAGCGTTACTCAAGTACGAGAATCGGCTGCCACTTTGATTCGCCAGGCAAAGCAGACCGGTACCATTCTCATTATGGTCGGTCACGTAACCAAGGAGGGAAGTCTTGCCGGGCCCCGAGTACTGGAACATATGATCGACACCTTCGTTATGTTCGATGACGAAACGGATAGCCGATTTCGTACGCTACGCAGCAGCAAAAATCGTTTCGGTGCGGTCAATGAGGTTGGCATTTTTGCGATGACCGGTGAAGGGATGCGGGAGGTGTCCAACCCATCAGCAATATTCCTATCCAGGGGAACAGAGATTTCTCCTGGTAGCGTGGTGATGGTTGTTTACGAGGGAAGCAGACCATTATTGGTAGAAGCGCAGGCGCTGGTAGACGAATCTGTCTTGGGTAATCCGCGAAGAGTATCTGTCGGTTTTGAGGTTAATCGTCTGTCAATGTTACTTGCGGTATTACATCGCCATGGCGGAATACAGGTCTCTGATCAGGATGTGTTTGTCAATGCGGTTGGCGGTATTCGGGTGGACGAAACCAGTAGCGATCTTGCGTTAGTGCTGGCAGTGGTATCGAGCTTTCGCAATATTGTACTTCCACAAAATCTGGTGGTATTTGGTGAGATTGGTCTTTCGGGCGAAATACGACCTGTACAGAACGGCCAGGAACGACTCAATGAGGCAGCAAAACATGGTTTCGCGCGGGCGATCGTCCCTAGCGCAAATTCACCTAAGCATAGTATTACCGGGATGGCGGTGGTCGGCGTGGCAACACTGAGCGAAGCGTTGGAGGCGATTACTCAAAACTGAATAGCTAGGCGAGTTTTCTGTAGCTGACTCTCGAGGGAGCGAGGTCACCAGTTTCTTTCTTTCGAGCTTCTTCGTACTCAGTGTAGGTTCCTTCGAAAAAGGTAGCGCTGCTATCTCCTTCGAAAGCAAGGATATGGGTCGCGATTCGATCCAGGAACCAGCGATCATGTGAAATCACCATGATACTTCCAGGGAACGACTCGATGGCGGTCTCTAACGCTCGCAGGGTTTCAACATCCAGATCATTAGTTGGCTCATCGAGCAGCAAAAAGTTCGCCCCTTTTTTGAGCAACTTTGCAAGGTGCACCCGGTTTCTCTCACCGCCGGAAAGATCACCAACATACTTTTGCTGATCGGCTCCCTTGAAGTTGAAGCGGCTAACGTAGCCTCGCGACTGAGTTTCGTATCTGCCCACCTGAATGATGTCGTCGCCATCTGAGATTTCTTCCCATACCGTCTTTTCATCGGCGAGCGCATCTCGGCTTTGATCCACATATCCGAGCTCAACGGTTTCCCCGAGTCGTAATTCCCCGCTATCGGGCGACTCGCTCCCACAGATCATGTTAAACAATGTGGACTTTCCTGCGCCGTTGCCACCGATGATTCCAACGATGGCTCCTTTTGGTACCGAGAAGGTGAGATTGTCGAGCAATAGTTTTTCACCAAATGCCTTGGTCACGTTCTGAGCCTCTAACACGATGTCACCGAGTCGTGGACCGGGAGGTATATAGAGTTCGAGGGTTTCGTTCCTGGTTTGAAAAGACTGGGAATTTAGTTCATCGAACCTGGCTAAGCGGGCTTTGTTCTTGGCCTGGCGTGCTTTGGGTTGGCTACGGACCCACTCCAGCTCTGATTTAATTGCCTTTTGTCGTGCTTGTTCACGATTTTTCTCAACCTCTAGTCTCGCTTCTTTGGCTTCCAGCCAGTGACTATAATTGCCTTCAAAGGGAAACCCATGTCCCCGATCCAGTTCCAGAATCCATCCTGCAACGTTGTCCAAAAAATACCGATCGTGGGTAATGGCGACGACTGTTCCTGTGAAATCCCTTAGGAACAGTTCAAGCCAGGCAACGCTCTCAGCATCCAGATGGTTGGTGGGCTCGTCCAGCAACAGCATGTCGGGTTCTGCGATTAGTAATCGACACAGTGCAACTCGACGCTTTTCTCCCCCCGACAAGGTGGCTACATCGCTGTCGAAAGCGGGTAGGCGCAGCGCGTCTGCGGCGACTTCGATTCTCCGATCCAGATCCCAGCCATTAACGGCATCAATCTTTAGTTGGAGATCGCCCTGCCGTTCCAGCAGCGCGTTCATTTCGTCGTCGCTCAACGGTTCAGCGAATCGATCGCTGACTTCGTTGTAAGCATCTTTCAGCGCCTTTACTTCACTGGCGCCATCTTCGACATTTCCTCGAACGTCTTTTTTCGGGTCGAGCTCCGGTTCCTGTGGTAGGTAACCGATTTTGAGATCGCTTTGAGGTCTTGCTTCCCCGACGAACTCGTTGTCAACGCCGGCCATGATTCTCAACAAACTGGACTTTCCGGCGCCATTGAGTCCCAGGACGCCAATTTTGGCCCCGGGAAAGAATGACAGCGATATATCCTGAAAAATTGTTCGATTAGGCGGGACGATCTTGCCTAGTGACGACATGGTGAAAACGTATTGAGCCATGATTGGTGTAATTTCAAAAGATGGCATTGTAGCAAATCCATTCTTTACTTCTCTGGCCTGATCGACCCGGTAGTGGATGTCAGTCCGCCCTCTTCGTGGAAATGCAGTAGAATTCACCACTTCCGGTAAAAAGAGACCAGTTCGTTTGCATTGTCCTTTCTGTAGCAATAGTGAAACAAAGGTTAACGACTCGAGGTTGGTTTCCGAAGGTGATCAGGTTCGGCGTCGTCGTGAATGTCTTAAATGCGGTGAGCGATTTACAACTTTCGAGAGCGCTGAGCTCGTGCTGCCTCGTGTCATTAAGAATAATGGAATTCGTCAGCCGTTCGATGAGGACAAGCTTAGAAACGGCTTGCAGAGAGCGCTTGAGAAACGCCCGGTGAGTGTTGAAGAGATTGAATCTATCCTTAATACGATAACTCATGAGCTAAGAGCGACTGGTGAGAGGGAAGTCAAGACGCGTGCGGTTGGAGAACTGGTTATGCAGGCGCTAAGAGATCTGGATGAGGTCGCGTACGTCCGGTTTGCATCGGTCTATCGTAGTTTTCAAGATGTGAATGAGTTTCGAGAAGAGATCGACAAGATGGGAAAGAAACGTGGCACACCCAAGAAGAAGTGATGCCTCCTATCTGGCCCACGCGCTGCGAATTGCTGAACGCGGCATGTTTACCACGCACCCTAATCCCAGAGTTGGTTGTGTCTTGGTTAGGCAAGACGTGATTGTGGGTGAGGGGTATCACGTTAAAGCGGGTGATGAGCACGCCGAAGCGAGCGCGCTTAAAGCCGCTGGAGACAAAGCCAGGGGAGCAACAGCCTACGTGACCCTGGAGCCATGTAGTTTCGAGGGACGAACACCATCGTGCGCGGCCGCACTGATTGCTGCTGGAGTCTCTCGCGTAGTGGCGGCAATGGATGACCCTGACCCGCGTAACGCGGGTAAAGGATTGCAGATCCTGAGAGACGCTGGAGTTGAGGTGACGACACCCTTGATGGAGGAATCTGCACGAGCGCTTAATCCAGGTCATGTAAAACGTCACGAGACGGGTATGCCATTTGTTCGCTTGAAGCTTGCGATGAGTTTGGATGGAAAGACAGCGCTTCGTAATGGAGAAAGTCAGTGGATAACAGGTAGTGAAGCGCGGCGAGATGTACAGAGATTACGCGCCTCGAGTTCTGCGATTGTGACCGGTGTGCAGACGGTTATCGATGACGATCCAACGTTAACGGTTCGTGCGGATGGTTTTGATAGTGAATTTGCTGATTTGGCTAGTGCGTTGGATAAAAGTGTCTATGTGCTTGATTCAAAGGGACGTATACCCAAGGGCGCGAAGCTGGCATCGAATCCCAATGCGATTCTGGTGAGTTGTTGTCCTGTTTCCAGTGCCATGAGGACCATGCAGGTTAGTTCGGGTGTAGACGGTCGAGTGGAACTTCTTGAGTTCCTGCGGTATTTAGGTCGTGAAGAGTGTAATGAAGTGTTGTTTGAATGCGGTGCAACACTTGCTGGCTCGTTGGTAGCACAGAAGCTTGTGGATGAGTTTGTTTTTTATTTAGCGCCCAGTTTAATGGGTAATGATGCGAGATCATTACTGAATCTGACGGAAATTGATAAGATGGAAGACCTTTTGCAGCTAAAAATTTCAGATCTACGAATGGTCGGCGAGGATATACGAGTGACAGCTATACAGTGTCAAGACAGTGAGTGAGTGAAATGACAAAGATAATTGAGGGAGATTTTTCCGCAAACACCGCCAGGTTTTCCATTGTGGTGGCCAGGTTTAATGAATTCGTAGTCGATGGTTTGCAGCAGGGTGCAGTTGATACTCTGAAGCGTCACGGCGTTGTGGAATCAAACATTTCTGTCATCAAGGTCCCGGGTGCATTCGAGCTGCCCTTGACCGTAAGACGAGTTGCGCGGGCGGGTGGTAGCGACGCGATTATTGCGCTTGGTGCGGTCATTCGCGGGGCCACGCCGCACTTTGACTATGTTGCTGGACAGTGTGCCGGTGGGATAGCGCGCGTTGCGCTGGATGAGGATTTGCCTGTGATATTTGGCGTCCTTACGACCGACACCATTGAACAGGCGATAGAGCGTTCTGGTTCCAAGGCGGGTAACAAAGGTTCGGATGCCGCGATGACTGCGCTTGAAATGGTCAGTCTGTTTCGATCCCTTGAATAACTCACGACGGCGAGCAAGACGGCTTGCCATGCAGGCGTTGTATCAGATTCAGATGACAGGTGACGCTGCGTCAACGGTACTAAAGCAGTTCTGTGAAAGTCAGGTTACTGAACGTGCTGATGTCGATTTTTTCAAAACATTGCTCACGGACATTGCTGCCCAAGAGTCTGAGCTTTTGAAGATAATTGAACCACTGCTGGATCGTCCGCTGCGGGAGATTGATCCCGTCGAAAAAGCAATTCTACTGGTCGGCAGTTACGAAATGATGCATCGGCTGGAGGTGCCGTTTCGAGTGGTCATCAATGAGGGGGTAGAACTCGCCAAAGAGTTTGGTGCGTCGGACAGTTACCGTTATATAAACTCTATCCTGGATGGACTGGCGAAACTCCGGGAGACCGGAAAGTAATGTGGACGAGTTCTCGATAATCGATAAATACTTCAGTGGCATTGGGTTTAGCCATGATGCGGTCACAATGGGACCCGGTGATGACTGTGCAGTGTTTGATCTTCCAAGCGGAAGCGAACTGTGTGTCTCGACAGACACGATGCTCGCAGGTGTACACTACCCTCACGAAGCGTCAGGGGATGTCGTTGCTGACAGGACGTTGACCGCTAACCTTAGTGATCTTGCGGCAATGGGAGCATCTCCTGTTAGTTTCCTGCTTGCTCTTACTATGCCGGATTCTGTTGATAGTTGGCTGTCGGACTTCACTGACAGATTATCGGAACGCTCCATGGTGCATAGAATAGCCTTGGCAGGTGGCAATCTCGCTAAGGGTCCTTTGTCAGTGACCATTACGGTTATGGGGGCGGTGCCTGCGGGAACGGCATTGATGCGACGTGGCAGCAAGGCTGGCGACCATCTCTTTGTTACTGGAGAGATTGGATCTGCCGCTGCAGGTCTGCGAATTGTGCAGGAGAATGCGTCTAACCATGAGACATTGCAATCGGCGTATCTACATCCCGAGCCGCGTGTCGCGTTCGCTGAGGGCCTTCGCGGAATCGCATCTGCGTGCATCGATATATCGGATGGATTTCTTGCGGATCTAAACCACCTGTGCGAGGCGAGTAGTGTCGGTGCCGAAATCGAAACCCGGAAAATTTTTCTGAGTGATCAGTTGCGCGCGTATGCTGGTGATCAAGCAATGGAGTTTTCATTTCACGGTGGTGATGATTACGAATTGTGTTTCTCAGCACCTGAAAGTTTCTCGGACGATATCGTAAGGTTGGGAGAGAAAACGGGAACCCGGGTTACACGTGTAGGAACCATCACAGCCGAGCCAGGCGTCTGGCTTATTGAGAACGAGACAAAAACTCCAGCGGAAACTCGAGGCTACACTCATTTCTAGTTTGCCAACTTTCAAGCAAACCTGCACAGATCCAATCTACTTTCTGGCCCTTGGGTTTGGTAGTGGCTTATCACCCAAGGCCCCTGGGACCTGTGGTTCTCTGGTCGCACTTATTATCTATGTTCCATTGAGTTTGTTACCCGTATTCGCCTATCTCGCCTACATTTTGTTGGCTTTCATGTTGGGTGTGTATATTTGTGGTGTGGCAGCGAACCGGCTTGATGTGAAGGATCCTGGTGCGATCGTCTGGGATGAATTCGTTGGCATGTGGATAGCGCTGATTATAGCCCCTGAGGGCTGGAGTTATCTCGTTTTGGCATTTTTGCTCTTTAGATTATTCGATATCTTCAAGCCATGGCCGGTAGATTACCTGGACAGAAATATTGAGGGGGGGCTTGGCGTAATGATGGATGACGTGGCGGCGGGTATATACGCACTAGCGGTACTACAAATTATAGCGCTGGGTATGAGAGAACTTGGGCTGGTACTACTATGAAGCTGCCTTTCGCCTGCGTGATTCTTAGCACCTCGTTGGGGTTATGTGCAGACGAGATTTCCCTTAGCGACATATCTGTCGTTGGACTGTTTACCGACGCGGCAATGCTGAATGTTGGAGAACAGCGTCAATTCCTAAAGGCAGGCCAGAGAAGCGATGAAGGTGTGCTATTGGTCGAAGCTAGCAGCGAGGAAGCAGTGATCGAGTTTCGTGGCGAATCCCTGACGCTAACGCTCAGCGATAGAATCAGTGCGAAATTCACGCCACCTCAGATAAAAGTGGTGACGGTGGCCCTCAATGACCGGGGTCAATATCTTACCATGGCTATAATCAACAACCGTCCCGTCAGGGTACTGGTTGATACCGGAGCGACGAGCATTGCGATGAACTCTGTAGTAGCCAAGTCGCTCGGAATCAGTACGGAAAATGGGCGAGAGCTTCAGGCCTCAACCGCATCGGGGTTGGTCTCATCGGTAGAAGTGGTCCTGGACGAAGTGAGTGTTGGAGATATCAAATTCAACAACGTTAAAGCCCTTGTGATAGAAGGTGAATATCCCAAAAATATCCTTCTGGGAATGACCTTTTTACGCCAGGTAGAGATATCTGAAGAAGCCGGTTTGATGGTGCTTAAGAGTCGCTTGTAGTGCAACCTTCCCTCGACTGTTAGAATCCGGTCATGATTAAGGAAATTTCATGTCAGTAACCTATGTCGCATCATGCAAGCTCCCTACTGCGTTAGGTGAGTTTACGGTGCATGGTTTTGAGGATCCCGACACAGGTCAAGAACATGTTGCTTTGGTGATGGGGGATGTTTCTAACCAGGGGAGTGTCCTGTTTCGTGTTCACTCCGAGTGTCTTACCGGCGATTCACTGTTTAGTATGCGTTGCGACTGCGGGTCGCAGTTGGAGGTCGCCATGGCCCGAATCGCAGAAGAGGGTGCTGGCGTAATACTGTACCTAAGGCAGGAAGGTAGGGGTATTGGTCTTATTAACAAGATTCGAGCGTATGAGTTGCAGGATGATGGCGCTGATACAGTAGAAGCAAACGAACGTCTTGGTTTTGACGCTGATTTGCGTGATTACACTATGTGCAAAAACATGTTTCTGCATCTGCGAGTTTCCAAGATTCGCCTAATGACTAACAATCCGGTGAAAGTAAAAGCATTACAGAAACTTGGTATTGAGATCGAGGAACGAATTCCGATTGAGACCGGGAAAAATGACCACAACGCAAGATACCTGGCCACGAAAGCTGGGAAACTTGGACACTTGTTTGGAAAAAAGAGTAAGCCTGGAAGTTAACGAGAACTAACTGGGTCAGGAAGTCCTGGCGGCAGTAATTGCCGACCGAGATAGTCGGTTTTCTATAGAAGTGAGGATCCCATCCTCATTCAGCCCGCACTGGGCAAGCATGCTCGCGGGTTTATCCTGGTGGACAAAATTATCTGGCACACCCAGATTTAGTATTTCGACTTTTATCTGCTGATCCTGAAGTAGTTCGTTAACCGCTGAACCGGCGCCCCCGGCCAAAACGTTCTCCTCGATCGTAACTATCAGATCGTGATCGGTTGCCATCTGAACAATCATTTCCTCGTCAAGGGGTTTAACGAATCTCATATCCACCAGACTGGTATTCAGTTTCTCAGCAGCGACCTGGGCGGGATGCAACGTAGACCCAAAGGCAAGGATTGCGATCGAGTGCCCCTCTCTTACCAGTCTTGCTTTACCGATCGGCAATGCTGTCATTGACTGATCTATCGGTTTTCCGAGTCCCGTACCGCGAGGATAGCGCACCGATGCGGGACCATCATGGATGAAGCCGGTGTAAAGCATCTGTCTGGTTTCATTTTCGTCTGAGGGAGCCATTACGACAAGATTTGGAATGCAACGCATGTACGACAGATCGAAAACTCCAGAATGAGTTGGACCATCTTCCAACAGTCCCGCCCGATCAATGGCGAACAAGACGTTAAGGTTTTGAATCGCGATGTCGTGGATGAGTTGATCGTAGGCTCGTTGCAAAAAGGTGGAGTAAATAGCGATAACTGGTTTAGCTCCCTCAACCGCCAAACCACCGGCCAGGGTGACTGCGTGTTGTTCTGCGATAGCGACGTCGTAATATCGTTCAGGAAACTGTTCTGAAAAGGCTACCAGGTCAGAACCTTCCCGCATCGCTGGTGTAATGCCGACCAACATTTCATCCCGCTTTGCCATATCGCAAAGCCACTGTCCGAAAATGTTTGAGTAGGTTGGCAAGTTGGATTTTTTTGACGGAGACTTTTCTATTTTCGACAGGCTATGAGTGCCCACGGGAGATGCCTCAGCGGGCGCGTAACCTTTTCCTTTCTGGGTAACGATATGCAAGAACTGAGGTCCTTTCAGGTCTTTAATGTTTTGCAAGGTATTGATTAGACCCTTTAGGTCGTGCCCATCAATCGGACCCATGTAATTGAGGCCGAGTTCGTCGAACAAGGTGCCTGGAACTACCATGCCTTTCATGTGCTCTTCAGTTTTTTTGGCCAATTCCCATGCATGTGGAATTCGACTAAGGATTTTTTTGCTTCCTTCACGCATTGACAGATACAGACGACTACTAAGGATGCGAGCAAAATATTTTGCCAGGCCACCGACATTGCGGGAAATCGACATCGCGTTGTCGTTCAGAATTACCAGAAGATCAGCTTCGGTATCGGCAACATGATTCAGTGCCTCAAAAGCGAGGCCCGCTGTCATTGCGCCGTCACCTATGACAGAAATTGCCCGATTTTTTCGATCCTGCATCCTTCCAGCGATAGCCATACCCAGCGCCGCACTGATCGAAGTGGATGAATGCCCGACGCCGAAGGTGTCATAAGGGCTTTCATCACGAACGGGAAATGGGGAAACGCCGTCGGGCTTGCGCAGCGTATGCATTTGCTCGCGACGTCCAGTGAGTATCTTGTGCGGGTAGGCCTGGTGTCCAACGTCCCACACAATAAGATCGTTAGGAGTATCAAAGACGTAATGTAGAGCAAGTGTCAGCTCGACGACACCCAGGCCTGCGCCGAAATGTCCACCCGTTTGTCCCACTGTGTAGATCAGAAAATGACGAAGTTCTTCTGCCAGCGTATCGAGCATCTTTTCATCTAGCGCGCGAATATCCTCAGGATACTGGATGCTGTCCAGAAGAGGAGTAGATGGTCTCTCGGTGGGTATGGTGTTGAACATGCCTAAAGTTCCCGTCAACGACGATGCAATTTTATCATCATTGGAGTTAGGACGCGCCTAATGGTTTCTGGTTGCAACGAAATCGGTTAACGACTGTAGATTAGTCCCCGGTGGTCCCAGTCTGGACGCAATTTCTTTTGCTAGTGATTGTTGCGCCTCTAGCCGGACTCGCGCCTCCTTTAGACCGAGTACGGTGACGTATGTCGCTTTCCCGCGCGCTTCATCTGAGCCAGCCGGTTTTCCGATATCGGCATCGCTTCCGGTTGCGTCCAGAATATCGTCACGAATCTGAAACGCGAGGCCAAGGGCGTTACCGTAATCTGAAATAAGCGCTAGTGTGGTTTCATTCGCGTCTGCGACCAACCCCCCGAACCTTACACTTGAGGTGATGAGTGCTCCTGTCTTGAGACGGTGCATGTATTCCAGTGCTTCCAGGTCAATATTGTTGTTTTCGTGAGAAAGATCTAGTACCTGACCCGCTACCATACCTTCTAATCCAGCCGCTCGTGCCATCTCAGAAACAAGGGCAACTTTGATCGTGGCTGATAGCTTATCGGCCTCGACGATGATCTGGAAAGCCAATGCCTGTAGCGCATCACCAGCGAGAATTGCCGTAGCCTCATCGAATTGTTTGTGGCAGCTGGGTTTGCCGCGGCGAAGGTCATCATCATCCATCGCTGGTAGATCGTCGTGGATCAGAGAATAGGCGTGAATCAGCTCTAGAGCGGCGGCGGGCTTGTCCGCAAGGGTGAGGTCGGCACCGAGCGCCTCTGCCGTAAGGTAGACCAGTATTGGGCGGATCCGTTTGCCGCCGTTAACCACACTATATCGCATGGCATCATTGAGCTTTTCTGGCGCACTTGATTGATTAAGACATTGAGCCAATTGCGTATTGCTGCGTTCTTGCAGTCGATCAATCACCTTCGAAAGGCTGTTCACCATTTTTTTCCATCAGTAGTGCCACTTTCTGTTCGGCGTCTTTGAGCGCTTGTTGGCACTCTCTGGTTAGTTTTATGCCTTCCTCGAATGTTTTAAGCGAAGCTTCCAAGGAAAGTTCACTGCTTTCCATCTGAGCGACAAGTTCTTCTAGCCGAGCGAGAGATTTTTCGAATGGATAGCTGGTTTTTTTAGCCATTGGTGTGAAAACATAGGATTTGAGAGCACCATAGCGATGGGAGGTTTTGACGTCAATGCATGTTTTGTGAACAGCGTTTGTGACAAGGCGGGTATTCCAGTTATGCTCCGCTAATCTGGCCATGTGATAAATGTTTAGGAGTAAAAGATGAGAATCGTATTTTTGATGATGATATTTGTATCGGTGTCCGCGAACGCTGATGGGCAGGCTGAGTACAAGTACAGAGAAGGCGTAATGCAGGCCATTCGTGGACAGATAGCGTCTATCGGCGCCATTGCGCGTGGTCAGGTTCACCAGGAGAATATGGCGATGCACGCGCGCGCCATGTCTGATCTTGCGCGGGTTCTCCCGGATGTATTTCCTGAAGGCAGCGATGTGGGAAAATCCGAGGCGCTGCCGGAGATATGGAGTGATCCAGAGGGCTTTCGTGTTGAAACTGATCTGTTTATAGAAGTCACCGGCGCGTTTCTCGAAGCGGCGGAAAATGATGGTGATGTTTCAGGGACGCTGCGCCGAGTACAGAGGTCCTGCAAAAGTTGTCATGACGGCTTCAGAGAGGATTAGTCGAGATTTCTATAGCTTGGCACGTTGAAAAGAACCAGTACCAGCACGATCAAACAAACGGCAGATACGCCGACGGCCCACTGAGGCCCGAAAACGTCTGCCGCGATACTGACTGGGTAAATGCTGATCGATAGAATAGCCATCTCGAGCATGTAGATGCTCATCACTCGACCACGATAATCGCCATCGACAAGTGTTTGCAGCAGCACATTGGTCAGTGACATTCTTGCGACTGATCCAAGTCCAACGATGGCTAATAGAACCAGTGACAACCAATAGTTGCTGGACAAAGAAAAAGCCAGCAACGCTAGGCCCATTATCAAGGTTCCGCCAAGCAGCACCCTAGCGCGACTTCTACTGGGTAGTGAAGCGATGATGAGAGAACCAATGAGAGAGCCAATACCCGAGACCGAGATTATCAGGCCTAACTTATCCGGCCCGGCGTTAAGGACGTCTTTTACAAACCCGGGCAATAGCATGTAGTACGTCATACCGAAGAAAGCCATAAGAAAGTTGAAGCCCAGCAGCATGAAAATAACTGGTGTGTTCAAAACATACCGGAATCCACCTGTAAGTTGCTCGATGACAGATTCCCCATGTGTGGCGGTTGGGCGGTCAGGTACGTCCACCTTGATTAAAAGGAACACAGAAAGTATGTATAGACTACCCATCAGGATGTACACCCACTTCGCCGGATCAATGTTTCCGTAGCCACCGCCAAGTGCCGAGACCATTCCACCAGCAAGGCCGGGCAGCAAAAGTCTTGAAGCGTTCATCCCTGTATTGGACAGGCCGATTGCATTGGTTAGCATATCAAGCCCAACTACATCCTTTGTTAGTGCTTGTTTGGAGGGGAACATTCCATTAAATGTTATGCCTTGCAGAATCGAGGCAATTAGCAGGTGTTCGAATACAAGAGATCCAGTGGTAATGTAATAGGCGATGGCCATCGCGATAATGCCGTTGGCAATAGCGGATAACTGTATTACGTGTTTTTTCTGCCTGACTCTGTCAGCAACCACACCTCCCAGCGGCGCCGCAAACAATCCCACGATACCGCCTGCCGCGGTCATCCACCCAAGTTTTTGGTAAGAACCGGTTATTTCGAATACCAGCCAGCCGCGAACGAACATCTGCATATTCATTGAGGCGAAACCACAAAGAAGAGAGCCAAAGAACCAACGGTAGTTTGGGACGCCGAAAGCCGCGAAGGTCCTCAGCCAGTATTTCTGTCGTAGTCTTGGTGTGGAGTCGGGAGAGTCAAGGCGAACTTCTCCATCACTCATACCTCAAATATAGCAAATACCGGCCTATAAAGCTTGAGTAGTCACTATCAGCTAAATTGATGCGCTGATAGTTTTCACTGTGACGTTTCTCAAATCATCACTTTGATTCATCCGCCACCCCGAATTTAGGGCGCTGGATCTCTGCAGTGATTTGAGGGATACAATTTTGCTGCGCGATTGATCAGCCAGATTTACCGTGAACTTTACGCGAACGTCGGACACGTCGATCCCGGATTGGTTGATTAGGGTCGCACCTAAATACCCATTGACGATTCTGGGATGGACAGAGATATATGCACCAGGATTGTCGGGGAGGTCCAGCTTGATGAATGACACCTTCGCGGTCTGGCCAATGTTGCCACCAGCTTGCATGGCGGTTCTGTAATATCCTTTTGCCTCACCGGGCCTACCATTTTTTAGGGCTAGATTTCCAAGTGCCGTGGTAGCAGTGGCAGTCGGTAACAGCTCATTGCTCTTCTTCAAATCAGTCTCGGCTGCGGACAATTCACCGGTCTGGGCGCTATTGAGACCCCGTCCCAGATAATACTGGTAGTACCCGTTGTCTAGTTCTAGCGCTCTTTTGTAGGCGTCGTATGCATCTTCGAATTTTTCAAGTTGTCTATAGATATCTCCCATCGCGCCATAGAAACGAGCTTCTCGAGGTTCTATCTCCTGGGCGCGAGTCAGGGCTTTCAGCGCGGATTCGGGTTTGTCTTCGCTGAGAAGAAACTGTGAGCGGTCAAACGCTCGATACGCTTCGGAAACTGATAATAGATAGGCAAGATGTTGTTCGTATCGTTCCTTACCTATTTCGAGATCGGGTCGCGATTCCAGGTTTGCGACGTGGTTTCGATTGGCTTCTAATCGGGTCAGGGACGGTGGATGGCTGGAAAAAAGCCCTGCGAGCCACCCGGGGTCTTTTGTTTCAGACATCCTGGCGAAGGTCTCCTGCAGAGTCACCGCTGCACCAGGATCGTAGCCCGCACGAACCATATATTCGATACCGAATTTGTCAGACTCAAGTTCTTTATCCCGACCGTAACGCATATGAATAAGCTGTGAGCTTAACTGGGCGGCTCCTACTATGTAGTCGGCGTACTCGGAATCGTCGGCAGCGATTGATGTGGCCAATATGGCACCCTGCAGTAAGGTACCTCGTTGCATAGCCTGTGCGCCGTGTCGGGCTGCGCTATGGACAATTTCATGCCCTAAGACAGCGGCGAGCTCAGCTTCGTTGTTAAGCGCGAGTAGCAGCCCTCGATTGACAGCAATTTTTCCTCCCGGTAGCGCCCATGCATTGGGTGTCGATTCATTGAGCACAACGAACTCATAGGGCAATGATCTATCGCTGACGGCGGCAAGTCTGGCGCCAACCTCACTAACGTAGCGAGATAGAGATGGGTCCGCGAGGTAAAGCCCGCCCTGGGACTGCTGCGAAGGCCTATATTGCTGTTGTCCAATAGCGATCTCAGTGCTTTCGCCAACGAATGCGAGCTCGCTTCTTCCAGTTACCGGGTTGGTTGCACAACCAGCCATACTCCCAAACAGCAGAATACACGTCAGTAATTTGTCTATTCGTAATGTTGTAACCATAATGTGCGTTCCTATCAGGAAGACTAATTTTGGCGCTTTCCTTTCAACAGATTCGACAGTCTATACAGGGGCATGTTCCCGATCGACTTGAACCTGGTCGCGAGACCCGACAAGCTGCTGTTGCGACAATTTTGCGACCCAGGCCCAACCATACAGAGGCTTTGTTTATTCTGCGAGCAGTTCAGGAAGGAGATCCCTGGTCTGGTCACATGGCATTTCCTGGCGGACACAAGGACGCAGTTGATCGGTCTCTTAGGCATACTGCAGAACGGGAGACCTTTGAGGAGATTGGGCTTGATCTGTCACAGCATGCGTCCTACCTGGGAGAGTTGAATACCATCAGGGCAAATCCCAGGAGAACCATCGATATGGCGGTTACGCCATTTGTTTATGAACTCCATAGCGATGAATTTACCCTGGACCCCAACTATGAGGTCGCAGATGTATTGTGGGGATCGCTGGATGACATGATTAGTGGGTCATCTCTCACTAGTGCAGAGTTTGAGGTGCGAGGACGAACTGAGGCATTTCCCGGGTATGGCGTTGATGGTCAAGTTGTGTGGGGCCTCACCTTTAGAATGCTGGAACAGTTTTTCTCATTACTGGATCCCCGCAGGGATCCGCCAACCTAACTGGTTTCTATCCACATAGTCCTATGTTGAGTTTCCGGACAAGAACTAGCTAAAAGCGAAGCCAAAGCCATCAATCCCGGTCGTGACGTAACCTGCATGGGTTGGACCAAAGTGCGCGGGTAGCATCAATGTGTGGTGGTCTGCACAAGCTTCCAAAATACTGTGACGAGTAGCGATGGCCTGGTCGTGTAATTCGCAATATGCACTGTTCCAATCTGGCTGATAAACCTGAATCGGATGATGGCAAATATCACCAGTGAATATCGCCTGTTCCTTCTTGCTGGATAGCTGAAGTGTTGTACTACCGGGCGTATGTCCCGGCGCGGGTTGTAAGTGCACGAGGTCCGCGATCAGTTCGTGCTCACCCTCTATCATTTCTGCCAGGTCAACAATGGGTAGAACGCTATCGTCAAAGGTCTTGTTGTTCACCTCGTTGAAAGTATCTGATCGCTCTCTTGCTTGTTGCCAAAACTCGAACTCTGTCTTTGCGAATACATACTTCGCGTTGGGGAAGGTTGGTACCCAATTACCATCGACGAGACGGGTGTTCCATCCGACATGATCTATATGCAGGTGGGTACACATCACAAAATCGATTTCATCTGGTGAAGCGCCGGCATTGGCAAGATTCTGTAGCCAGGGTGTATGCATACGGTGCCAGTTTCGATAGGGCATACGGTCCTTGTCGTTACCGATGCAGGTGTCTACAAGAATCTTATGATGCCCCGTTTCGATGAGCCATGAGTGCATACTTGCGATCAGGTTGCCTGAGGAAGGGTCAACCTGGTTAGGGTAAAGCCATTTGCGATGCCGCTCGAACACCTCGGGATCGAAATCGGGAAAGAAGCGCGCCGGGTCAAACAGTGGCCCTATGAGTTCCTCGATTCTGGTGATGGTAGCGTCGCCTATCTGCCATTGCTGCAAGCGGTTGTCTCCCTTGTCTGTAGGCGTTCTTCAGTATAGGCCAGAAAGGCTTGTGTTTTCAGTCGATAGTTGCGCCCATAATAGCTCCGGCCCCGTTCTCCGACGACCAATGCAGAGATCAAGAATCTATCTTCTTCTAACAGTAAACACTGTGTTGCTGTAGGGGTTGGTGTTATTTCTGCTGCGCGACGGTGATATCTACCAATGGATCGTTATTGGTATCACTATGGCGTTGATGATCATCGCGGCAAACTTGATTATCCATACGGCGTTAAATGCGCTGACCCGTGAAGTCGATGAAGCCACCACCAAGCTTGCCTCCGCCGAAGACGAGTTGGCGAAGGTTAAGGAAACGCTTTCCTCGGTCACTACGCTCGACGAGCTCACCGGCTGCTATAACGAAAAACACTTTTTTGAGGTGCTAATACAGCACAGTGGCATGAGCGCTCGGGGCACTTACGTTTTTACGCTCACGATTTTGCAGGTTGATCAGTTTTCCGACGTGGTCGATAAACATGGTCTCGCGAGCGGCAATGAAGTTCTTCAGCTTTACACTCGAATTGTAAAAGCGGCATTACGCGAGGTTGACATCATTGCAAGATTGGGCGCCGATAAATTTGGCCTGATTTTGTCGGGTGCTTCGGAGGATGATTCGGTGATGGTAATTAATCGAATCAGTCAGTTGATCAGTCAGATAAAGGTCCCTGACGATGAAGATATCAAAATCACCAATTCAGGGGGCATCACCAGTTACCATGGTACTGAATCACCTGAGACGATGATTGAGCACGCGAGTACAGCGCTTAATTTTGCAATTGAACAGGTAAGAGATTGTGTGGCCGGTTACAACTACGTTGCTCCAGATGAAGAAGCGGAGACAGAAGTGCCGGAAGAACCCGCTAAATAGTTGAGCCTGAATTACCTTCGTTGTTCGATTGGGTAGAGATGGTTATTTACCAGATCCCTAATCAGGTTCACATGACACGTCGTGGCGTTTAGGGCCTTCACATACCTGAAAGCCTTTCCTCCCGCTTCCAGGAAAATGTCTCGATTCAGCAACTTTATTTCTTCCAGGGTTTCCAGGCATTCCGTTGCGAACCCGGGGCAAACTACCAGTACTCGATTGATTCCCTCTCCCGGTAGCCCGGCAAGCGTTTGATCGGTATAGGGTTTGAGCCAGGGAGCTGGTCCGAATCTCGACTGGTATGAGAGTCGCCATTGATGGTCTGCGAGTCCAAGATTGTGTGCTACAAGCTCAGCGGTCCTATGACATTGCACTGCGTAGGGGTCCCCTAGCGAAGCCTGTGATTCCGGAATACCGTGGAAAGAGAAAAGCAGCAGCGTATCGTCATCCTGAAACCAGCGATAGCGTTCGATGGATTTGGTTAATGCGTGAATGTAATTATCCCTATCGTGGTAGCCTGAAATGAATCGGGATGGAGGGACTGTAACTTTATTCTTGAATGCGCGAGCAATGCTATTGAAACAGGCGCCAACCGTTGCGCTGGAGTACTGAGGGAACAAAGGAAGGAACAGATAACTTTCCACACCTAACGCCTCAATTTGATTAACCACTTTCTCGACGCTGGGTGAGCCATACGTCATTGCGGACCTGACGACAACCTGTCCGGAATGAAGCTGATTCTTCAGTGCTGTCTCTGAGCGTTTGGCAAGCGCCTCAGTAATGGCCCTAAGGGGCGCGTCCTTCCTACCCCAGATGTATTCATATTTTTCAACAAGTTTTGCAGGACGGGTGTTCAGAATAATGAGGTACAGAATCGGTAACCAGACCCACCGCGGCAGGTTTACTACTCTTGGGTCCGAGAGAAACTCAGCAAGGTAACGTCTGATTGCACCTTTGCTTGGTTCGTCCGGGGTCCCTAGATTAAGTAGTATGACGCCAAGTTTTGGTTTATCAGCCAAGGTGACTTTGGAATCCGCCAGCTACTTGGTTGCTACTATCTTGGAAACAGTTATTTCGTCTCCCACTTTTGCGTCGAGCGTCTCGGCGGCATTGGCAAAGCTTCTGGCAAGCCTGAGTTTTTTCTCCCAATTGAGAAAGGAGATCCACTTGCCCTTCTCCACATCTTCATAGGTTTTGCCGTAGTAGACAGTTACCGTTTGATCGCCATGGGTTACGGAAAAGTGGTCACCGACCTTTAAGGATAGTGGTTCTAATTCTTCGTCGGTTAGCGAAGTCTCCAGATTACCGAATTCCTCTGCAACGCTTTCAATCGTGCCAGTGACTGATTGGGCGGTTGCGAGGCTGGTGACTAATAGGCAGAGCAATGTGACTAGGGTTTTCATCGGTGTACTCGGTTTGTAGTTGACGCAAGGCTGCCCGTTAAGCCTGGTTAAATCAAGTCGTCCGTGTGTTGGGTTGATCAGGATTCTTTTCGATAGATCCTGACATAGGCTTGAGTCAGCTCAAGATCCACGTGCGGGCGGCCAGATTGATCGTTTAGTACCAGCTCATCAATAAGATTTAACCCCATGAAGTTTTCACTGGACTCATCGCCGGAGTAAAGCACGTAAACGGTGGCTGGATTAGCATCTTCGGCGATTTTTTTTGCTAAAAGGTCGTAGTTATTGTCGTAGTTGTAGATAGTACGAAAATCGCTAAAGGGCGAACCCAGTACCTTATAGGTCGCGTCACTACAAAAGTCACCGTGAACGATAAATGCCGGGGTGTCCTTGATGACCTCCAGTGAATGAAGGTTGATAAGGTTCTGCTTGGCCATTGCGCCCAGTTCCTCGTCAGATTCAATACCCCAGGCGGGTATACCCAGAGAGGAGGCGAGGGCAACGATTCTTCCGTCGCCACAGCCTGCGTCTAGAAAAGGTTTGGTGGGGTCGATGATCTTTTTCTCGATAAGCTGGGTGAGTGTTTGGCGGACGATGTCGATGGAAGAGGGTATAAAGACGCCTGTTTGGGTTTCCTTTACGTAGCCCATGGGGAACCGGTAGGCGGGATCCTTGCTGATGACTTCGTAGTAGGTGTCTAGCAATGTGGTTCCAATGGTTTGGGGGGTGCTTGGGCGAGGCGAACAGGTAATGATTAGTCGCTGTGCCTCTCGGTACTTGCTATGCAAGTACCTGCCGGCTTCGACGTTTGTGCTACGCACAAGCCGTCTAATTGGTGGAGGTGGCGGGAGTTGAACCCGCGTCCGTCAGTTCTCTGCCTTCGGCTCTACATGTTTAGCTCGTTTATTGTTTAACCTTTCACTGGCCCAACGAACAGGGATTAAAAGGCGAGCTTGCTTTAAATTTAACTGCTTTAACCACAAGCGGGGTCTGGCAGCGGTCCCATGAGTCGAGCCCCCGGTTTGAATACATGGGCACATTCGCCCCGGGGTTAGCTAACTTAAGTATCCCCTTTCGGGAATGTCTCCAGCCGAAGCTGAAAAATGCTTTAAGCAGCTAGTGCGTAGTTTTCGTCATTGGCAACTATAAAAGTTACAGCGATTTTTTTACGAGAGTCACTACCCTCTCGACATGCACCTCAGGGTTCGTAACCGGCGTCGAAGCCAAGTCACCCCCAATTAAAGCTATTGTACTCCTATATAGGACAACAATTTAGCGGTTATAGTTCTTCATCATGCGCTGTTTGTCTATTTTCCACTCGCGCTCTTTGATTGCTGCCCGCTTATCGTGGGTTTTTTTACCTGTAGCCAGCGCAATTTCACATTTCACGTGATTTCCCTTCCAGTAAAGTGCCAGGGGAATGCAGGTTTGCCCCTTTGCCTGCGTTGCACCGATAAGTCTGGCTAGTTCTTTTTTATGCAGCAGCAACTTCCGTGTTCGTTTAGGGTCAGCAAGCACATGAGTTGAGGCTGTCTTTAAAGGCGTGATATTACATCCGAGAAGAAACGCTTCGCCGTCTTTCAGCAAAACGTAGGTGTCCGTGAGCTGTGCTTTTCCTGCCCTAAGTGCTTTTACTTCCCACCCTGATAAGGCGACACCGGCTTCGAACTGTTCGTGTAATGTGTATTCGAATCGGGCTTTCTTGTTTTGGGCGATTGTTCCTGGATTAGCTTTCTTGGCCATGATCATCCCCGTGGGGGCGCCATTATAGGCGGCGAGACGCTAATGTACAGAATGGCCAGTTGAGGCCCATAGGTAAATCCATGACAATGTGGACTGGAGATAGGGCACGTAGTTGAGAGAAGAATAAGGGAGCATTATGGCAGCAACTGACTCAATCCACGGTATGTGGTCCTCGCGTTTAATGTTTATTCTGGCCGCGGCGGGTTCGGCAGTGGGTCTTGGAAATATTTGGCGATTTCCTTATGTGGCTGGCGAAAATGGCGGCGGCGCCTTTGTGCTGGTTTACCTTGCTTGCATATTTCTGATCGGCATACCCATTATGGCCTCAGAGATTCTTATAGGTCGAGCAGGCCGCCAAAGCCCTATTAATGCGATGCGTAGCCTTGCTATGGATTCTGGCGCAAGCTCCGGCTGGCAGGTGGTAGGTTGGATGGGCGCGCTTGCTGGATTCATGATTCTGTCTTTTTACGCGGTTATTGCCGGATGGGTACTTTCCTATGTAATTTTGCTGGGGAGCGGGGCGTTCGTCGGTGCGGATGCAGATCTTGCTAATAATACCTTCCAGGGATTCGTAGGTAACGCCTGGTCCGTTTTAGGTTGGTTTACCGGATTCATAGTCCTAACGGTTTTTATTACCGCCAGGGGCGTCGGCAGGGGGCTTGAGACGACAGTTAAGTATCTGATGCCAACGTTGTTTGTGCTCTTAATTGTACTGGTGATTTACGCGGCGGTTACTTCTGGACACTTTACCGAGGGTGTTCTGTTCTTATTCTCATTCGAGTTTGAAAGACTGACATGGGGTAGTGTATTGATTGCCATGGGTCAGGCTTTCTTCACCTTGAGTTTGGGTATGGGGGCGATCATGGCTTACGGTGCTTACATGCCCAAGAATACGTCAATTATTGGTACCGCAACCACAATTGCTCTGATGGATACAGGCGTCGCCCTTATGTCCGGGCTGGTCATATTTCCCTTAGTATTCGCCAACGGGCTGGAAAGTAGTGCTGGTCCAGGGCTGATGTTTGTTACGCTGCCGCTTGCGTTTGGTCAGATGGCTGGTGGTCAGTTCTTTGGTTGTATATTTTTTATTCTCGTCGCTTTCGCTGCGATCACATCCGCTATTTCACTGGTAGAGCCGGCGGTTGCCTGGATTGTTGAAAAACTAGAGGCCACCAGGGTTGTGGCAGCGCTATTGGTAGGTGCTTTGGTTTGGTTACTCGGACTTGGCAGCGCCTTCTCCACCAATATCTTGTCCGACGTATTCATCGTAGGTGAGATGACATTCTTCGATACCATGGACTATGTGACCAATAACATTGTTTTACCATTGGGCGGAATCTTTATTGCGCTATTCGCTGGTTGGGTATTGGATAGCAAAATTCGTGATGAAGAGATGAAGGGTGACTTGCCTTACTACCCTATCTGGAGATTCCTTACTCGATTCGTTGCGCCAGTAGCCGTTTCCATTGTGTTCGTCATGACATTCCTGCAAAACTGATGCGAAGAATTGAACGCTCGGCGCTGGTTCCCTATTCCGCCGAGATCGTTTTTGATGTCGTCAATGATGTGGAATCTTATCCGGCATTCTTGCCGTGGTGTTCGAACAGCGAGATTCTAAGTCGCTCACCCACTGAAGTCGTTGTCAGGCTTGATGTATCAAGCATAGGGATGAAAAAGAGCTTCACCACAAAGAACCAGCTCTATCCTTCCGAGAGAATCGAGCTATCGCTGGTAGAAGGTCCTTTCACTGAACTGGAAGGGTACTGGCGTTTTACACCCATCAATGATTCCGGATGCAAAATTGAAATGGCTTTGACCTTCGAATTCGATAGTTCTTTGCTTAATGCCGCATTTACCAAGGTATTCAAGGTTGCGGCAGACAAACTTGTGGATTCGTTTTGCGCCCGAGTGGAGCTGTTGCATGGTTGAAATAGAAGTTGCGTGTATTCTTAACGAAAAGATAGTGGTTAAAAAGTTGTCGGTGGAGTCAGGAACGACCATTGCTAAAGCAATTGTGCTGTCAGAAATAGAAAAGGATTTTCCAAACGAGGATATCTCCGGCGCTGCAAAGGGGGTCTTTGGGGTGATTCGCAATGAAGATTGGCTGCTGGAAGACGGTGATCGTGTAGAGATTTACCAACCGTTAAAGTTCGATCCGAGAGAGGCCCGGAGACGGCGAGCAGCTAAGCAGAAGTAGCTTGTTGATTCTCCGTAGGCATCAAGTCACTTTTGAAATAACTAAGCTTATCGTCAAGGAAATAGAGAACTAGCTCCTGGCGTTGGGTTTTTCCATCTGCAACCTGTACCGTGTAGACGTAATCCCAACGATTTTCGTTTAGAGAGTCATCGATAACCGGATTTCCCAAGACGAACCTGACCTGACTCTTGGTCATTCCGGGTTTCAGTCTGTCAATCATCGATTGACTAATAACATTTCCCTGTTGCACCGTAATCCTGTGGACGCCCGGGAAGCGGAACGTTGAGCAGCTTGCAAGTGTCACTGTAAGTGTCACTAATGTGAGTATCACCAAATATTTCATAACTGCTATGTGGTCAGTCTGTGTTTAGGTAGAATAGATTCTATCTTCCCTAATTCTTCATCACCAGATCTTTAATTGAGATGAGCGAATCCAAAGAACTTAAGGACCATGGTCTAAAGGCGACGGTTCCTCGACTTAAGATCCTCGAATTGATGGAAAGTTCTAAAGTACGTCATTTCAGCGCTGAGGACATCTATAAACTTCTGATCAACGACCATTTCGAAATTGGTCTTGCGACTGTATACCGGGTATTGACCCAGTTTGAATCGGCGGGAATCGTGGCTCGGCACCACTTTGAAGAGGGTCACTCGGTGTTTGAGCTCGCGGGCGAGGCACACCACGATCACATTGTGTGCGTTCGATGTGGTCGGGTTGAGGAATTTCATGACGTTGAGATTGAACACAGACAACGCCTGATAGCTGAGAGCATGGGATTTGATCTAACCGATCACAACCTCAATATGTATGGGCTTTGTCCTTCCTGTAAGGCTGATTATTCCTGAGCGCTGGTCAGCATTTGTTTTGCATGGGCGAGAGACTGGTCAGTCATTTGGATGCCACCTAACATTCTGGCGATTTCAGAGACGCGTTCATCCCGATTCAGTTCGATCACCTGAGTGGTTGCTTCATCTTTAATTACTCGAAAGTGGTAATGACCCTGGACTGCGACCTGGGGTAGGTGAGTTACACAGATAATTTGTGTCTTGGTGCCAAGGTTCTTTAACAGGGAGCCGACAACCTCAGCAATTGCGCCACCTATGCCGACATCTACTTCGTCAAAAACTAGCGTAGGGACCCGAGAAGTGTCTGCGGTTACCACCTGGATAGCGAGACTGATACGAGACAGTTCACCTCCTGAGGCTATTCTGGCAAGTGGACGATTGGGTTGCTTGTTGTTTGTACTTACGAGGAACTCAATATCTTCAGCTCCTCCCGGGTAAAGGTTTTCGCCTGCTTTCGGTTTTAGCTGGACACTAAAATCGGCATCGGGCATTCCGAGTTCCTTCATCTTTTCGGTGACGGTTGACTGGAGTTTATTCGCTGCTGTTTGTCTTTTGTCGGAAAGTTGTCTGGCGTTTGTCAGATACTTCTCTCTGATGTCTTCCAGTGCGACTTGTATAGAAGTTATCTCCACATCGGCATTCCTTAGGGAGTCGATTTCTATTGCAATCTCTTCGCTTATTTTGGGCAACTGGTCCGTCTCCACGTGATGCTTTCTTGCCATGTCGTAAATCGAAGACAGCCGGGTCTCTACCTCGTTGAGTCTTTCTGGATCTACGATAAATTTATCGATGGTTGACTGCAGATCATTGACGGCCTCTTCAATCTGAATCTGACTGCTGCGCAAAAGTTCTATTACTCCAGTTATATTCTCATCGTCAATGGCCGAGAGATGATCTATTGCGTGAGCCAGCATTGCGCCGACATTATTGGTGTCGTTGTCCCTGCAAAGCTCGAGGGCCTGGTTGCACCTGAATCGGGTATCCTCGGCATTCGACAACCGTTTTTGTTCTGCTTCGAGGCCCTCTACTTCTCCCGTTGTGACATTAATGCCTTGTAGTTCCTCCAGTTGATACTCCAGTAACTGAAGTCTTGAACTCTCTTCCCCGGAAGCTCTAATCAGCTGTTGTAGTCTGGACTCCTTCGTCTGGAACTCTACGTAGAGTCTGTTGGTTTCGGAGACCAGGTCTTTGTGCGCTCCGTACTCGTCCAGCAGTCTCTTGTGTGTCTCGTGGGATAGCAGTGACTGGTGTTCATGTTGAGAGTGGATGTCTGCAAGCAGATTGCCAATTTGGCTCATATCCGCGAGTGTACTCGGGGAGCCATTGATGAATCCTCTGGAACGACCATCTCGAGTCAATACGCGACGAAGTATGCAGGTGTCTTCATTCTGTAATTCGCGTTCAGAAATCCATTGCCGGGCTGATTCGTTTCCGGAAACATCGAAAGTGGCGATGATCTCGGCTCGGTCTGCGTCGATAGATATCATCGAAGCGTCTGCGCGGCTGCCGAGTGTGAGTGACAGCGCGTCCAGCATGATGGATTTGCCAGCGCCAGTTTCACCGGTCACAACGGACATGCCATTACTTATCTCAATGTCGAGTTCTTTGACGAGAGTGAAATTGTGAATGTTTAAGTTGCGCAGCATCGTTCGCTATAGCAGAGGTATGTAGACGCATTAAACTGAACCCTGTAGGTTCAGGCAATCATCTATGACAAATTTTTTGTTCCTGTTTGCAGATTTGTTTTGCCGTTGAAAGCACTGTCGAATGCGTATATGTTCATCAAATCAACTACACCAGATCAACTACACCAGATCAAACTACACCGGAATGTGATGAAAACTGAAATCAGTGATAAGGCGCAGTACCTCTTAAAGACACTGGTTGAACACTATATTGAGGGTGGTCAACCAGTAGGCTCTAAGACGCTGTCAGATCGTTCCGATTTACCCGTTAGCCCCGCTACTGTGCGGAATATCATGTCCGACCTGGAAGAACGAGGTTTTGTTACATCGCCCCATACGTCTGCAGGACGAGTACCTACGGCTCAGGGATATCGCTTTTTCGTGGATAGTCTGATTACTGTAGCACCGCTCGCAACGTTTGACATGCAGAACCTGACCAAGAATCTTGATCCTGATATGTCGGCCCACGAGCTGGTCGAGTCGGCATCGGGCGTGTTGTCTGACATCACCCATATGGCAGGACTGGTGACGCTTCCTAAGCGGGATCAAACGCAGTTGCGACATGTTGAGTTTCTTAAGCTTAACGATAATCGCGTCCTGGTTATTCTTGTGCTCGATGACCACGAGGTACAAAACCGTGTGATCTATACCAAGGAGTCGTATTCTGACGTTCAGTTGGGGGAAGCGGCCAACTTTATCAATCAGCATTTTATGGGACATGCCCTAAGCCTCATTCGTTCGAAACTGATCCACTCCATGAAGAGTGATCAGGAGAACATGAACTCGCTGATGCAGACTACTCTTGAAGTTGCCGAGCAGGCTTTTGATCCCAAAGAGGAAGCAGGTTTTGTGGTTGCGGGCCAGGAGAACCTCATAGAGATGGCTGAAGAACAGGCGCTCAACGATATTCGCGAACTGTTTAAAGCATTCTCCCTCAAG
The DNA here is from genome assembly GCA_913045175.1 of uncultured Gammaproteobacteria bacterium. GTDB lineage: Bacteria > Pseudomonadota > Gammaproteobacteria > Pseudomonadales > Azotimanducaceae > UBA7455. The sequence goes on from CAJWQG010000003.1 coordinate 90,422, forward strand.
GGTGACATATTGCACCTACTGGATCGGTGTATCGATACTGAAGGCGTCCAGCTGTTCATTGGTGCAGAGTCGGGTTATCAGCTTCTGGATGAATGTACCGTAGTGACCGCACCGTACCAGGCAGACGGAGAACAGATCGGCGTTCTGGGAGTTATCGGACCCACTCGCATGGCCTACGAGCGGGTGATCCCAATTGTCGATGCCACGGCACGATTATTGGGCGCTGCGATGGACTATTCACGTCGGTAGTACCCCACTAAAAGAAAACCTTGAATGCTCAACTCAAGTCCCCATATAGGGAGGACGAGATTTGGCTGGGAGTTAATGAGTAAATGTCCGGTTCGGAAGAAGAAACCAAACAAGAGTTGTCTGTTGAAGAAGAAAATGAAACAGAACACATAGAAGAACCTGAAGAGCCGGAAGCGTCAGGCGAAGCTGACCCTGCTGAGGAAATTGAGAGATTACTGGCGGAAGTAGAATCACTCAAAGATAAGGCACTGCGTGCAGAAGCAGAGATGCAAAATATTCGCCGACGAGCAGAACGAGACGTAGAAAACGCCCACAAATTTGGTCTCGAGCGACTGGTTCAGCACATATTGCCGGTGGTAGATAGCCTCGAGAAGGCCCTGGAAGCCAAAACCAGTGAGCATGATCCGGTCATTGAAGGGGTTGAACTCACCTTCAAATTGCTCCAGGACCTGCTAAACAAGGAGTCCATTGAGGTAGTTGATCCACTAGGAGAGCCGTTTGATCCTAATCTGCACGAAGCGATGTCTATGGTTGAAAACCCTGACATGGAGCCAAATTCGGTTTTTGCAGTTGTGCAGAAGGGCTATACCTTGAATGAGCGACTGGTTCGTCCTGCGATGGTCATGGTGACAAAGATGCCAGATGGCTAGGGCGCCGGAAAACTAAGACACCGACAATAAGTCACCAGAAACCAGGGAATGAAGGAATACCCTTGAAATTTGCTGAATAAGGCCAATATACGTTTCAGGTAGAAAATATTAACCCAGAACCCAGAGAGGTTTTGGCGTGAATGGAGAATATTAAAGATGGGCAAGATAATTGGTATCGACTTGGGAACAACCAACTCCTGTGTAGCTGTTATGGAGGGGAAGGACGCCAAGATAATCGAGAATGCTGAGGGTGATCGTACAACGCCGTCGGTAGTTGGCTATGCTGAAGACGATGAGATACTCGTCGGACAGTCCGCCAAACGACAGGCGGTGAGTAATCCTCACAATACGTTATTCGCGGTAAAACGTCTCATCGGTCGTCAGTTCGAGGATGACGTGGTGCAGCGGGACATTAGCATGGTGCCCTACACGATAGCCAAGGCGGACAATGGTGATGCCTGGGTAGAGGTGAAAGGAAACAAGATGGCTCCTCCCCAGGTCTCGGCGCAGGTGCTGGGCAAAATGAAGAAAACTGCAGAAGATTATCTTGGAGAAGATATCACCGAAGCGGTGATTACAGTCCCGGCTTACTTTAATGACTCACAGCGCCAGGCAACCAAGGATGCTGGTCGTATTGCTGGCCTCGATGTTAAGCGAATCATCAACGAACCGACTGCTGCGGCACTGGCCTATGGCATGGATAAGGCGACAGGTGATTCCACGATCGCGGTGTATGACCTGGGTGGCGGTACCTTTGATATCTCCATCATCGAGATCGCTGACGTGGATGGTGAAAAGCAATTTGAGGTTTTATCTACTAACGGTGACACCTTCCTTGGCGGTGAGGACTTCGATCTGCGTATTATCGATTACCTGGCCGACGAGTTTAAGAAAGAACATGGGATGGACTTGCACAGTGATCCTTTAGCCCTGCAAAGGCTGAAGGAGGCTGCTGAGAAGGCCAAGATTGAATTATCCAGCAGTGGTCAGACAGAAGTTAACCTGCCTTACATTACGGCAGACCAGTCTGGACCAAAGCATCTGGTGATCAAGGTTACGCAGGCAAAACTGGAGTCTTTAGTGGAAGACCTGGTGGATCGAACGTTGGAGCCGGTTAGGACGGCGCTCAAGGATGCCGACGTTAGTGTTTCAGAAGTTGATGACATAATCATGGTGGGTGGACAAACGCGTATGCCGCTTGTCCAGAAAAAAGTTCAGGATTTCTTTGGTAAAGATCCTCGAAGAGATGTGAATCCGGACGAGGCTGTTGCCATGGGTGCTTCTATACAGGCAGCTGTTCTGTCTGGAGATGTCAAAGATGTCTTGCTGTTGGATGTTACGCCATTGTCTCTTGGGATCGAGACTATGGGTGGCGTAATGAGTGCCCTGATAGATAAGAACACCACTATTCCAACAAAGAAGGGACAGGTGTTCTCGACAGCTGACGACAATCAACCGGCAGTGACTATTCACGTACTTCAGGGTGAGCGGAAACAGGCTGACCAGAATAAGTCTCTTGGCAGATTTGATTTGTCCGACATACCACCAGCCCCGCGGGGAACGCCACAAATTGAAGTAAGTTTTGATTTGGATGCGAATGGAATTCTCAATGTCTCTGCAAAGGACAAGGCAACAGGGAAAGAGCAGTCTATTGTGATTAAAGCGTCCAGCGGACTATCCGATGAAGAAATAGATTCGATGGTGGCTGATGCTGAGTCCCATGCAGAAGAAGACCGTAAGTTCGAAGAACTCATAGCTTCAAGAAATACGGCCGATAGCATGGTTCATGCAACCAGAAAAACCCTCGAGGAAGCTGGTGATAAGGTTACGGATGAAGAAAAAACCAGCATCGAATCCGCGATTGCTGCGTTAGAAGAAGCGCTCAAGGGAGATGACAAAGCCGAGATTGATGCTAAGACGCAACAATTGACAGAAGCTTCATCCTCGTTGGCTCAGCGTATGTACGCCGAGCAGGCGGCTGATGCTCCAGGTGGTAGTGAAGAAGCGACTGCAGGGTCAGGACCCGACGCCGATGCAGTTGATGCAGAGTTTGAAGAGGTAAAGGACGACGATAAATAACCTGACGAGTTAGTTTGGGTCAGGGTTAAATAGCGTGGGTGTTCCTCGGGGGTCACCCCCGTGTTGTCGTTGCAGATAATTATAGATAGCGGAAGTGAGTGCTAATAATGGCAACAAAACGAGACTACTACGAGATACTGGGAGTATCCCGAGACGCTTCCGAACGGGATATCAAGAAAGCGTATCGTCGTCTTGCAATGAAATTCCATCCTGATCGAAATCCCGGCGATAACGAAGCAGAAGAAAAATTCAAGGAATTGAGCGAGGCAGTCGAGGTCTTGTTAGACGACGAGAAGCGCTCCGCCTATAACCAGTTTGGTCATGCGGCTTTCGAGGGTGGCGGTGGCGGTGGCTTTAGCTCTTCCGGTAGCTTTGGTTCGATATTTGAAGATGTATTTGGTGACATTTTTAGCACTGGTAGGGCAGGCGGACAACGTGTTCATCGGGGGTCTGATCTCAAGTATGTGCTTGATCTCACCCTGGAAGATGCGGTTCGTGGGACTAATCCGAAGATAAAAGTTGCCACATTGGTCGAATGCATGGAATGTCTTGGCTCAGGGTCCAAGAAAGGCTCTTCACCCATTGACTGTGTCCAGTGTGGTGGGGCTGGGCAGGTGACAACCCGTCAGGGATTCTTCTCGATGCAGAGTACCTGTCCTCGGTGTCGTGGTACCGGGAAAGTCATTTCAGACCCGTGTGACAGATGTCATGGCCAGGGTCGTCACCAGGAAGAGAAGACGTTATCTGTCAAGGTCCCGCCAGGTGTAGATTCAGGAGATCGAATTCGGTTGTCGGGTCAGGGAGAGGCTGGTGCGAACGGAGGCCCGCCGGGAGATCTGTATGTCGAGGTAAGCGTTAATGAACATCCGATCTTTACCCGCGAAGGAGAACACCTCTATTGTGAGGTGCCCATTGGGTTTGTGGATGCGGCGCTTGGGGGCGACCTTGAAGTCCCTACGTTAGAGGGGCGTGTCAATTTGAAGATTCCCGAAGAGACGCAAACTGGCAAACTATTTCGTCTTCGCGGCAAAGGAGTAGATGTTACTCAGGTACGCGGGGGAGGCATCGGCGATCTATATTGCCGCATCGTGGTTGAGACCCCAGTTAATCTGTCGCGAAAACAGAAAGATCTGTTGCGCGAGTTTGCGGGAGAGAGTGACGAGAAGCAGTCTCCCAAGCAGGCTTCCTGGTTCGAAGGTGTAAAGCACTTTATAGATTCGTTGACTGACTAGGTTGGTCGGATTAGTCGTATAATTTGCAGACGAAAGCTCGATAGGCACAGACATGATTGATGTGGCGATAACCGGCGCGGCTGGAAAAATGGGAAAAACCCTGATCCAGGCAATAGCTGAGTCCAGTGCGCTGAATCTTACGGCAGCAATAGAACCACCAGGTAATCCTGTGATAGGCGCAGATGCTGGGGTCTTGGCCGGTGTCGGAAGTAATGGAATATTGATTACCGATGACCTTAGGGCTGCATGCGAGAGCTTTGATGTATTGATTGATTTCACCATTGCGGCGGCGACCGTGAGTAATGCAGCGATCTGTGTCAGCGAGAACCGCAAGATGGTGATAGGTACTACTGGCCTATCGGAATCAGAATGCGCGGACTTGGCTACGGCAGCCGAATCCATACCGATTGTCCATGCGTCGAATTTTAGTGTGGGCGTTAACGTCACCTTCAAGTTGGCGGAGGTCGCGGCGTCAATACTGGGCAATGATGTGGATATAGAGATTACCGAGGCACACCATCGTCACAAGGTGGACGCTCCTTCTGGGACCGCGGTAACGCTGGGCGAGGTTGTAGCGGCGCAGCTTGACAGGAAACTAGCCGACGTCGCGGTTTATGGGCGAGAGGGTGCAACTGGTGAACGAGATCGCAATACCATAGCTTTTCATTCTCTCCGGGCCGGCGATATCGTCGGTGATCATACTGTGACATTTGCCGGTGAAGGTGAGCGTATAGAACTAACCCACCGTGCTCAAAGCCGCATGAATTTCGCGATGGGTGCATTAAAAGCTGTTGAGTTTGTGTCGGGTCAGGACTCAGGAATGTTCGATATGCAGGACGTATTGGGATTGAAATCAATTAACCTGTAACATTTTGTGGAAACCACGCTGCGCATCTTTTACAATGTCGCGCCAGTATGACACCCACGCGTATTGAGATTTTAAAGCGAGACGGAAGAGATTCCAGTCTCGCTTTTTTTCGACCCCTATACCTATTACCTGGAGGCTGATACTTGACCAGTAGAGCTATACTCGCACTCGAAAACGAAATGGTTTTCGAAGGAGTGGCAATTGGCGCTGACGGAGACGCAGTTGGAGAGGTGGTATTTAATACTGCCATCACAGGTTATCAGGAAATACTCACAGACCCATCCTATGCTCGTCAGATAGTAACCCTGACGCATCCTCATATTGGCAATACTGGCGTTACTGAAGAAGATGAGGAATCTGAAAAGATATGGTCGCAGGGGCTGGTGATTCGAGATTTGCCACTTTTGGCAAGCAGCTGGCGACAACAGATGTCGTTGTCCGATTATCTTCGCAAAAACAATGTTGTCGGAATTGCAGAAATCGACACGAGACAACTGACGGGAGTGCTGCGCAAACAGGGTTCGCTCAACGGATGTATCCTGGCCGCGCCAGAAATTGATAAAGCCAGTGTGGCTGACGCGATTGCAAAGGCCAAGGCCTTCCCGGGCCTGGAGGGAATGGATCTTGCGCGTGAAGTGTCCGTGCAACAAAACTATAGATGGTCGGAAGGTACATGGCGGCTTGGCGAAGGGTACCGTCAGCTTGAAAGCACCAGATTTAAGGTCGTAGCCTACGATTTCGGCGTCAAGAAAAACATACTAAGAATGCTTGTTGACCGTGGTTGCGAAGTTACTGTAGTTCCCGCTCAGACACCCGCAAGCGAGGTGCTGGCGCTTCAACCCGATGGTGTGTTCCTGTCAAACGGACCCGGAGACCCGGATCCCTGTGACTATGCAATTACTTCCATTGCAGAGATTCTAAAAACGGACATACCCGTGTTTGGAATTTGTCTGGGGCTTCAGCTACTTGGGTTGGCGGCAGGAATGACAACGCGGAAAATGGGTCATGGTCATCATGGGGCGAATCATCCGGTCAAGAATCTAACCGATGGGACTGTATTGATTACCAGTCAAAACCATGGATTCTGTATTGATGACAACAAGTTGCCCAAGAATGTGGTGGTCACACATCGCTCATTGTTTGATGACTCGTTACAGGGAATTCAACTAAGCGACAAACCAGCGTTTGGGTTTCAAGGCCATCCGGAGGCCAGCCCTGGACCACATGATGCGGCCCCCCTTTTTGATCACTTTATCGAGCTGATGAGCGGAAGAGAACATGCCTAGAAGGGATGACATTGAAAGTATTCTGATTATAGGCGCAGGCCCCATTGTCATTGGTCAGGCGTGTGAGTTTGACTATTCTGGCGCCCAGGCCTGCAAAGCGCTGCGCGAGGAAGGTTTTCGGGTGATTCTGGTCAATTCTAATCCCGCAACGATTATGACTGACCCGGCGATGGCAGATGCCACCTATATAGAACCGGTTTTGTGGCGCAATGTCGCAACCATTATCGAAAAAGAAAAGCCTGACGCTTTGTTACCCACTATGGGTGGGCAGACAGCCCTCAATTGCGCGCTCGACCTTGCACGAGAAGGCGTACTTGAAAAGTTTGATGTAGAGCTAATCGGCGCGACCAAGGAAGCGATAGACAAGGCTGAAGACAGGCAGCTGTTTGATGATGTGATGAAGTCCATCGGACTTGAGACACCGCGCAGTTCTATTGCACACACGCTTGAGGAAGCCAAAGAAGCACAGAAATCTTTGGGTTTTCCTTGTGTTATAAGGCCGTCTTTCACCATGGGAGGTACGGGTGGAGGTATCGCGTACAACCATGAAGATTTCGAAGAAATATGTGTTCGCGGGCTAGATTTATCGCCAACGACTGAACTGTTGATAGACGAATCTTTGCTGGGATGGAAGGAATACGAGATGGAGGTTGTCAGAGACAAGAACGACAACTGCATCATTGTCTGTTCGATCGAGAACCTTGATCCGATGGGTGTCCATACAGGTGACTCAATCACCATAGCACCTGCACAGACCCTGACAGACAAAGAATATCAAGTCATGCGTAATGCTTCGTTAGAAGTATTGCGCGCAATCGGTGTTGAGACCGGGGGGTCAAATGTTCAGTTTGGTGTTGATCCCGATACCGGACGACTGGTGATCATTGAAATGAATCCGCGGGTATCCAGATCTTCAGCGCTTGCGTCCAAGGCGACGGGATTTCCGATAGCCAAGGTTGCCGCAAAGCTGGCGGTTGGATATACCTTGGATGAACTTTCCAACGACATCACGGGTGGGGTTACGCCAGCGTCATTCGAGCCATCTATTGATTACATCGTTACAAAGATTCCCCGATTTACCTTTGAGAAATTCCCTCAGGCAGAAGATGTTCTTACAACGCAAATGAAGTCTGTTGGCGAGGTAATGGCAATCGGTCGAACATTTCAGGAGTCGTTGCAAAAAGCACTTCGAGGCCTGGAGACCGGTATCGATGGCCTTACCCCGATTGACGATAAGCGAGGTGAGGGAGAAGCGATGTTGCGCAGAGAACTGCGTACCCCGAGTGCTGATCGCCTGCGATATGTGGCTGATTCGTTTCGCGAGGGGTTTAATCTTGAGCAAGTCCAGGAGCTGACGCGCATTGATCCCTGGTTTCTTGCTCAGATAGAAAACATTGTCAACGTTGAGCAGCGAGTTGCAACGTTGAAACTCACATCGATCTCCAAAGAGGAGTTCTTTCGGTTCAAACAGCTGGGCTTTTCGGACTCCAGGTTGGCGACTCTGCTTGATGAGTCTGAATCTGATGTGCGTGAGGCAAGGCTTGCGTTAGGTGTGCGACCCGTTTTTCGAAGGGTAGACACCTGCGCCGCAGAATTTGAGTCGACGACTGCATACATGTATTCCACGTATGAGGATGAGTGTGAAGCGCGGCCCAGCAATCGGGACAAGATTGTGGTTCTCGGAGGCGGACCCAACCGAATTGGTCAGGGAATTGAGTTCGACTACTGTTGCGTCCACGCGGCACTGGCAATGAGTGAGGATGGCTATGAGACCATTATGGTCAATTGCAATCCGGAAACCGTATCCACAGATTATGACACCTCGGATCGACTGTATTTTGAGCCGCTAACCTTTGAAGATGTATTTGCGATTGTGGACCTGGAAAAGCCCAAGGGTGTGATTGTCCAGTTTGGCGGGCAAACCCCATTAAAGCTGGCGAGGGATCTGGAAGCTGCCGGTGTGCCTATTATTGGAACGTCTCCAGATGCAATTGATAGAGCAGAGGATCGTGAGCGTTTTCAGGTCATGATTAATCGATTGGAGTTGCGACAACCCCCGAACAAAACTGTGAAGCACGTTGATGAGGGGATAGCGGCTGCTGCAGAAATTGGCTATCCGCTTGTTGTACGACCATCCTATGTCCTTGGCGGCAGAGCGATGGAGATTGTATATGATGACTCGGAACTAATGACCTATATGCGCGAAGCGGTGCAGGTTTCCGATAAGTCACCTGTGCTCCTGGACCGTTTCCTTGACCAGGCTATCGAAGTCGACATCGACGCTGTAAGTGATGGTAAGCAAGTAGTGATCGGGTCTGTCATGGAACACATAGAGCAGGCAGGAGTGCACTCTGGAGACTCGGCATGTTCCCTCCCACCATACAGCCTGGGGGAGGACCTGCTTGAATCCATGCGTCAACAGGTTACTGCGATGGCGCTAGAGCTTGGTGTTGTCGGCCTGATGAATGTACAGCTCGCTGTTCAGAATGGCGATGTTTTTGTGCTCGAGGTTAACCCCCGGGCATCGCGAACGGTGCCTTTCGTTTCCAAGTGTATAGGCATTTCCCTCGCTAAAATCGCGGCTCGCTGCATGGTAGGAACTAGTCTTGTGGACCAGGGGTTTACTGAGGAAGTCGTGCCGGACTTCTTCAACGTCAAGGAAGCAGTATTTCCTTTTAGTCGTTTTCCTGGTGTTGATCCTATTTTGGGTCCGGAGATGAAATCGACCGGTGAAGTAATGGGTGTTGGACAAACTTTCGGCGAGGCGTATTCCAAAGCGCAGTCCGCTGCGGGCGGCGCGATTCCTGAAAAGGGTTGCGTGTTTCTTAGTGTGCGGGATGCAGATAAGGAACAGTTACCTGCGCTTGCGCATGATCTTCAGGAGCTGGGTTTCTCAATTGTCGCTACTCGTGGTAGCGCCCAGGTTATATCTGATGCCGGTATGTCTGTTGAGGTGGTAAACAAGGTGATGGAAGGACGTCCACATGTGGTTGATATGCTGAAGAACCAGCAGATAGATTTCATTATCAATACCACTGAAGGTAAACAGGCTACCGCAGATTCATTCACTATTCGCCGAACGGCACTACAGCAGAAGGTCTGCTATACAACTACGATGGCGGGGGGTAGAGCGAGCGTTGAAGCAGTCCGGCACGGGGCAGATATTTCTGTCCATCGTTTACAGGATTTGCACCTTCAGATACCTTCAACGCTGGACAAATAGTTAATTCCATTCGACACTTACACTAGGTGTTTCCTTAGAGATTGATGATGGACAAGATTCCGATGACAGCTGACGGAGTGAAAGCTTTGCGCGAAGAGCTGGATCGCCTAAAGTCGGTAGAAAGGCCCAGGATAATTCAGGCTATCGCTGAAGCCAGGGAGCAGGGCGATTTGCGCGAAAATGCGGAATTTCAGTACGCAAAAGAGGAGCAGGGCTTTATAGAAGGTCGAATCCTGGAGGTCGAGAACAAGCTGTCAGCAGCCCAGGTGATTGATATTCGGGATATTTCGCCCAGTGGCCGCGTTATCTTTGGTGTGACGGTAACAGTCGTAAATATAGAAAACGAAGATGAATCCACCTATAAAATTGTTGGCGATGACGAAGCAGATCTGAAGTTGAATAAACTGTCTGTATATTCACCTTTTGCGAGGGCTTTGGTTGGAAAGGAAATTGGCGATGTTGCGGTCGTCAAAACGCTGAATGGAGACATTGAGCTGGAAATTTGCTCGATTGAGCACGTATAACTTAGAAAATGTTACTTCTAAGTATGTTGGACAGCGCGGGATCTGGCTTTTTTGCTGCGCGATAGATGAGTGCAACGCCGCCGATCTTTTGAATTATTTCTGCCTCGTGGGTGGTCCTTACAAGCTCGATGAGTTCGCGTTTTGCCTCGCGATCATCAGTGAGAATTTTCAATTTGATTAACTCGTGATCCCCAAGTGCGCGTTCAATCTCCGCTTTAACGCTGTCGCTCAAGCCGTTTCCTGCGATAGTGACTACAGGGTTTAGGGTGTGACCGATTGCTCGAAAGCGCTTTTTCTGTTTTGAGGTTAACATTTGGTGGTGATATGTGAGCGGAGCACGGATTCTACAGTGCCCGTTATATTACTAACAGAGTAGATTACATGGCAAAGAAAACCGGTTCCAGCAAGCGCTGGCTAAGTAGACATGCCAAGGATACCTATGTCGAGGCGGCGAAGAACAGTGGATTTCGATCGCGTGCCAGCTACAAATTGATTCAGGTACAGGAGAAGTATGGTGTACTGGGCGCCGGCCAGACTGTCGTTGATCTAGGGGCCGCACCTGGCGGTTTCTCGCAGGTCGCACGGGACTTGGTTGGCGAAAAAGGGAGTGTCATTGCGTTAGATCTGCTGGATATGGAGCCACTGTCGGGTGTTCACTTTATAAAAGGTGACTTCACTGAGGAATCTACGCTCAAGCAACTGCTGCAATTCCTCGATGGGCAAGCCGCAGACCTTGTAATTTCAGATATGGCCCCCAACTTAAGTGGGATGAAAGACATTGATCAGCCCAGGTCGATGTATTTGGTTGAGCTAGCAGTGGATGTTTCGACTAGAATTTTGCGCCCTGGAGGCTCGCTATTGGTTAAGTGCTTTGAGGGATCTGGGATTGATGAGGTTAGGAGATCATTTCGTGAGTCTTTTCAACAGTTTAACAACTATAAGCCTGAAGCGTCGAGAAGTCGTTCACGAGAGGTATACCTCCTAGGTAGAGGATTTAATAACGCCGAGACTGATTTTCTATAACGCCTTGGCTGATTTTTGCATGAAGGCGTGGCAGAAAGATTGATGGAGTATAGAATGTATGAATTGGATCTCATCTTGAGGAACTGGAAGTGAACGATATGGGCAAGAATTTATTGCTGTGGCTGATTATTGCGGCGGTGCTATTGACGGTGTTCCAGAACTTCCAGGTTAAGAGCGGCCCGGAGGAAATTGACTACTCAACTTTCATTGAGCTCGTGAATAAGAGTCAAGTCAGGGAGATTGAGGTTGAGGGACAGACGATCATTGGTACTCGATACGATGGTCAGTCTTTTGAGACGATTCAGCCACAAATTTCCGATAACGCGTTAATCGACGATCTGTTGGATCACAATGTAAATTTCAAAGGCAATAAGCCTGAACAGCAGAGCATTTGGACGCAACTACTGGTAGCCAGCTTTCCTATCCTGGTCATCATCGCAGTATTCATGTTCTTTATGCGACAGATGCAGGGTGGTTCCGGCGGTCGCGGTGGCCCCTTAACTTTTGGCAAGAGCAAGGCAAAGTTACTTGGCGAAGATCAGATTAAGACGACGTTTGCGGATGTCGCAGGTGTCGACGAGGCGAAAGAAGACGTTCAGGAACTTGTAGAATTCTTGCAGGATCCTGCCAAGTTCCAGCGACTGGGTGGGAGGATTCCGCGAGGTATCCTGATGGTCGGTCAGCCGGGCACGGGTAAGACGCTGCTCGCCAGGGCGATTGCAGGGGAGGCAAGGGTCCCGTTTTTCTCTATTTCGGGTTCTGACTTTGTAGAAATGTTTGTTGGCGTTGGTGCGTCCCGCGTGCGGGATATGTTTGATCAGGCAAAGAAGCAAACGCCATGCATTATCTTCATTGACGAGATCGACGCAGTAGGGCGCCATAGGGGTGCAGGTCTCGGTGGTGGTCACGATGAGAGAGAGCAGACTCTTAACCAGTTGCTGGTCGAGATGGACGGTTTCGATGGCAATGAAGGCATCATCGTCATCGCATCAACGAATAGGCCGGACGTGTTGGATCCAGCACTACTCAGGCCGGGAAGGTTTGATCGCCAAGTTGTCGTGTCACTGCCCGACATTCGCGGTCGTGAGCAAATTCTAAAAGTTCATATGCGTAAAGTACCATTGGCCGAAGATGTAGAACCTGCGATTATCGCGCGCGGTACGCCAGGGTTCTCTGGTGCGGACCTGGCGAACGTGGTCAATGAAGCTGCATTGTTTGCTGCGCGAAAAGACAAGCGAACGGTTGGTATGGCTGAATTCGATCAGGCCAAAGATAAGATCATGATGGGTGCTGAACGCAAGAGCATGGTCATGTCTGAAAAGGAAAAGAAAAATACTGCTTATCATGAGGCTGGGCATTGTATTGTGGGGTATCTGGTTCCCGAACATGACCCCAGCTACAAGGTGACCATCATTCCAAGAGGTCGAGCACTTGGCGTTACGATGTTCCTGCCGGAAGAAGATCGGTACTCGTTAAGCAAGCGATCCATTTTTAGTCAGATATGCTCTTTGTTTGGTGGAAGAATTGCAGAAGAGCTAACGCTTGGACCTGAAGGCATCACGACTGGTGCATCGAATGATATTGAGCGCGCGACGAAAATGGCGCGCGCATCGGTGACTAAGTGGGGGCTTTCCGAGGAACTTGGTCCGCTAATGTACGATGAGGAAGATGAAGAGGTTTTCCTTGGAAAATCGGCAGGAGCGACGAGATCAACTGTTTCAGGGGAAACTGCCAGCAAGATCGACAAGGAAGTGAGATCAATAATTGATGAATGTTATGCCACTGCGAAGAGGCTTCTGGAAGAAAACAGGGACAAGCTGGATGCAATGGCCGAAGCCCTGCTTGAATATGAAACCATCGATCGTGATCAGATTGATGACATAATGAATGGAAGAAAACCTCGACCTCCGGAAGATTGGGATGACAAGGGCCCCGCTTCACCTGCATCCGAACAACCTGGATCGCGCCCGCCTGGACCTGTTGGGGACCCAGCAGCAGACCACTAACCTTTTATCAATGAGCTCGAAACTCGCGTCACTCCTTGACCAGCGACGTCCGCTGGTCATGGGAATTCTTAATGTGACGCCTGACTCTTTTTCTGATGGTGGGTGCTATGACAACCATCACGCTGCGTTAGATCATGTGCTTACTATGTTGGAGCAGGGTGCGGACATCATCGATATTGGGGGTGAGTCTACGCGGCCTGGCGCCGACCATGTCTCGAAGGAGACTGAAATTGAAAGGGTAATACCCGTTCTCGAAAGTCTACGAGCGCTAACCGATGCCTGTATCTCTGTGGATACCAGTACGCCAGAGGTTATGAAGCAGGCAGCGGCAGCGGGCTGTGATTTGATCAATGATGTTCGCAGTTTGACTCGTGCAGATGCCTTGTCGGTGGCTGCTACAACTTCGTTACCTGTTTGTTTGATGCACATGCAGGGAGAGCCCAAAACGATGCAGGAAAACCCATGCTATGAGAATCTGATTGATGAAATATGTGCCTTTTTTAGTGAGCGTATTGCGGTCTGCGAAGAAGCAGGTATTGATCGGCAAAGGCTGATTATCGATCCGGGGTTTGGTTTCGGCAAAACACCAGAGCACAACCTCATGTTAGTTAATCGATTAGGCCAGCTAGATACCTTTGAACTACCCATTTTGGTAGGGCTTTCAAGAAAGAGTACCATCAGTAAAATTGTTGGCAGTGATGAATCACTTAAGGCGGGTAGTATTGCTGGTGCATTACTCGCGGTTACCGGCGGCGCGAAAATCGTCCGGGTTCATGACGTAAAAGAGACGGTTGCTGCTTTGAAGATTGCGACCTCCATACAAAGAGAGCAGCCACAATGAGCGGAAGAGAAGCAGACCATAAGCGTTTTTTTGGAACGGATGGCATACGGGGGCGGGTAGGTGACCCACCGATTACGCCTGAGTTTATGCTCAAGTTGGGGTGGGCTGCAGGGCGGGTATTTTCAAGAACGGGTCGGGGACATATTCTTATAGGCAAGGACACCAGAGTCTCCGGATATATGTTTGAATCGTCGCTCGAAGCGGGGCTTGCTGCTTCGGGTGTCGATGTGTCGCTTCTAGGCCCTATGCCAACCCCGGCGATCGCCTATCTCACAAGAACCTTCAAGGCACAGGCAGGTATTGTCATTAGCGCGTCACACAATCCCTTTTATGACAACGGAGTTAAGTTTTTTTCAGACAGTGGCGAGAAGCTTGATGATGCGGTTGAGTTAGAGATTGAAAGTGAGTTGGACAAACCTATGTCGATAGTTGACTCGGACCAGATCGGCAAAGTATCCCGCATCAATGATGCTGCAGGTAGATACGTTGAATTTTGCAAGAGCTGCTTTCCCACTTCTTATAATCTGGCGGGATTTAAAATTGTCGTGGACTGCGCGCATGGCGCAACCTACCACATTGCACCTAATGTGTTTAAGGAACTTGGTGCGGAAGTAATTGAAATCGGCGCCGCTCCAGATGGCTTCAATATAAATGATGGGGTTGGCTCAACGTTTCCTGATGCTCTGGCAGAAACGGTGACCTCTACCAAAGCGGACTTGGGCATTGCACTTGATGGAGACGGTGATCGGGTCATAATGGTTGATGATCGTGGTGAGATTGTTGACGGAGATGAGCTGCTACTGATCATTGCGCTTTCGAGGAAGCAGGCAGGGCGTTTAGTTGGAGGTGTTGTTGGCACCCAAATGAGTAACTTCGGGCTTGAGAAAGCTTTGGAGCAGGAATCGATACCCTTTGTAAGGGCTGCAGTGGGTGATCGATATGTACTCTCGGAACTCCAGCGAAACCGTTGGGAGCTCGGTGGAGAGTCCTCGGGACATATTCTGTGCCTTGATCTGACTTCGACCGGTGATGGTATTGTGTCGGCTCTGCAGGTGCTTAGCGCAATGCTGATGACAAATAAATCACTACATGAACTCAAGCAGGCTATGGTCAAGTACCCCCAGCACATGATTAATGTGAGCTGTCGTGAGCTTGTGGCTGTGGAGGAAATACCCCAGATCTGCGAGGCCATTAAAGTGACGGAGTCGGAACTGCAGGGCAAAGGCAGAGTGTTGTTACGTCCGTCCGGAACTGAGCCAGTAGTAAGGGTTATGGTAGAGGGCGAGAACGTGTCGCAAGTTGAAAAGCTGGCCAATCAGCTGGCAGAAGTTGTAGAAGAATCAGTGGGATAGCTAGTCGCCTGGTGGTTTGCAAGTTCAAAATAAAGCCGTTACTATTTGCCGCCTTTTGCCAAGCGGGTGGATTGTAAATTGTGAGAAAAGCACTCGTTGCAGGTAACTGGAAGATGAATGGGAGTCGTGAAAGTGTGGCGGAACTGGTTGCTTCACTTGTCGAGTCTCAACCGTTTCAGTGTGACACGCTCGTGTGTCCGCCATCGGTATTCTTGCAGCAGGTAGCGGAGCTACTCGAAGGAAGTTCGATAGCGGTTGGCGCACAGAATATTGACCCGCGTAAAAGCGGAGCGTACACGGGCGAAGTATCAGCATCCATGGTAAAAGAATTCGGATGTAAGTATGTGCTGGTGGGTCATTCTGAACGTCGGACCCTATTTGGTGAAACCGATGCAGCGGTGGCTGCCAAGTATGGT
The DNA here is from genome assembly GCA_913045175.1 of uncultured Gammaproteobacteria bacterium. Taxonomy (GTDB): domain Bacteria; phylum Pseudomonadota; class Gammaproteobacteria; order Pseudomonadales; family Azotimanducaceae; genus UBA7455. The sequence goes on from CAJWQG010000003.1 coordinate 106,171, forward strand.
GCTGCCTTGGAAGCTGGGCTTACGCCAATACTTTGTATCGGGGAAACTCTCGAGCAGAGGAAAGCCGGGGATACGCGGAAAGTAGTATCTGATCAGTTGGGAGCTGTGACACGGGAACTGTCAATAGAGGAATGTGTGGCAGGAATTGTTGCTTATGAACCTGTATGGGCGATTGGTACCGGTGAAACTGCCACTCCTGAGCAAGCAGGTGAAGTCCATGGAGGCATTAGGGCGTCACTGAGAGAGAAAGATGAGGAACTAGCGCGGGAAATGCGCATTCTTTATGGTGGTAGCGTTAATCCCACGAATGCAGAGGGATTAATGAAGGAGATAGATATTGACGGTGCGCTGGTAGGTGGCGCATCTCTTGTAGCTAATGATTTTGTTGCTATCTGCAAGGCGACAGAGGCGAAGTAATGGATTTGGATATTATAGAAACACTGGTGCTAGTAGCTCATGTGCTTGCTGCGTTGGCCATTATTGGCTTGATATTAATTCAGCAAGGTAAGGGTGCGGATATGGGCGCGGGCTTTGGCGCCGGTGCATCATCCACGGTCTTTGGCAGTTCGGGGGCGGGAGATTTTCTTACGAAATCAACGACATGGATAGCAATTGGATTTTTTCTCACCAGCTTTGCTCTGGCGTATTTTGCCAAGCAAAAGTCTGTTGAGGCCAGGGATTTAGGCATTCCACAGGTTATTCAGACTCAGGAAGTTCCCGCTGAACCGTCCGTGGTGCCTGTGATTGATTCCTCGGATTCTGAAGTACCTGAGTTGTAGACAGCGCTTGCCGAAGTGGTGAAATTGGTAGACACGCTACCTTGAGGGGGTAGTGGGGGAAACCCCGTGGAGGTTCAAGTCCTCTCTTCGGCACCATCTATAACTGCATACTTTCGCTATTATCCTTGTTTTATATAGACTTTTTAACTTTCAATGTAGTTTAAAAACCTATATTTGGTCTACTTATGGTATACTTCGATAAAAAAAGCTAACAATAAGAAGTGCCTAGCGGTATACTTAATGGATGCTTTCGGCAAGCTCAGCACCCCATGAAAATTAAACACCTAAAAATCAGAAGCGACGCTCAGAGTTTTGCGTTCCAACGAAAGATCCCGCTTCGGCTTCAACAAAAAGCCAAAAACCTAAACATTAAAAACCCAGTGGTCATGCCTCTGAAACTAGCTGTCGGTGCTTCTGAGGTAATGGTAGCGACAGCCATCGAACAGAAAAATAAGCAATTTGAAACGCTTATTCGATTCCTAGAACAGACCGATTACACGGCTGTCGACGCAGCTGGCTGGGAGAAAAATGCAAAGGCGTATCTGGATGTCCGCGGGTTAAAAGCAGGGACTCTTGTTGGGGTTGACAGTTTTAGCGACGAGACCGACTACAGGATAGAGGAAGCTCTTGGCATCCACGCCAACCAAGACCACCCAGATTGGGACCGAAATTACCCAGAGAAAACTAAGCTCCCGAAACAGCTAGTTGGGGCGGTGATGGAGATACTGAAACAGCGGGAAGGCACACAGAAGTTTCATCTTTTCAGCGATGCAGTCGACCATTACAAAGCATACAAAGAGAAACAGTTGAACGAACACTCAGGAACTGAAGTCGAACGAAACCGTAAAAAAAGAGAATGGCTAAAAGATGTAAAACGACTGAGCGACTTCTTGGATTTCTGTGGCGATCAGGAGTTTACTCAAGAGAACGTCAACGAGGATCTCAGGCTCTACAGAAACCACCTCACGACTGTTTACCCCAACGCCAACACCGCTAAACGACATCTCAATGTACCAGCGGCTGCAATCAGACTTTACGCTGACGAAGTTGTTACACACGTCGCTGTAGCACAACTAAGAATAGCTGGTCAGTCTAAGACCGCTTCAGCAAGACCGCCGATAAAGTTAGATACCGAACTGCCACTGCTGTGGAGAGCAGCCCATGACGAGTCTTTTGGACAATTTGAAAGACTAAGTATCTTTGGAATTTTCTGTGGCGCTTCTGCAGCTGAGATATGTCAAACACAAGTTGAAGATATTTTTGCTTTGGACGGCTATTACATTCTTGGTGGAACGAAGCGAGAGGCCAGACGAAGGCCTGTCGTGATAATCAACCAGACGCACCTGAAACTGCTGACGCTCAATAACGCAGGTTATGTCGTCGGCGAGAAAGTAGCTTTACAACAGAATCACTCTCAGAAGTTTGCCAAGGTGCTGCGAGAAGTGACTGGCAATGACCAACTTATCCCCTACAGCTGCAGATATACAGGAAAGCATCTGGCCGACACAAAAGGCATCGGACATGACGATGTCCTTGAAAGTATGTTTGGCTGGAGAGCTCGTAAAAAACAAGCCAAAGACAACTATGGAAAGGCAGGTATTTACTCTCCGACGTATATTGAACAGATGAAACAGATTACGAGGAAGATGCTGGAGGACTTGCCAGACTACAGCAGCCCGAATACTCCTACGAAAAACGTAGTCCCCATAAGAGGCGAGTAATAAAAAGAATAAACAACAAAAGAAAATACATCAGTTATCTTATCGTCACGACAAGGGCGGCGGCGGGAATGTGGACAACACAGGCAAGTTAAGCTGTACTTAGATTGCCTTTGGAGAGCTCCACAGGAGAAGTTTTGGGTCTTAGGTCGTTATGCAACCTCTAACAAGGAGAGCACC
>CAJWQG010000004.1 GCA_913045175.1 uncultured Gammaproteobacteria bacterium
ATGTCTGTTGGTTCAATAGATGACCATGTAGACATTGTATTGAATGGCAAGGCAGGAACGATGATGCAGGCGTTTGCTTCTCAGTTGAATCCGGTGCAACTAGCCGCGGTGATTACTTACGAGCGGAATGCCTGGGGAAATGATACAGGAGATCTATTGCAGCCTAGTGAAGTGAGCAAGTTACTTGGGGGCGACCAATGATCTTAAGACAAAGCTCAGGGAGTCAAGAATGAGCGCAGTAATTGTTGAACATGATACGCACGATTCGCATGGCCCGGACAAGGGCCTGATGCGCTGGGTGGTCACGACGAACCACAAGGATATTGGCACCCTCTATCTCTGGTTTAGCTTTCTGATGTTCCTTATCGGCGGCGTTATGGCTCTGGTGATCAGAGCTGAGCTCTTTCAGCCAGGACTACAGTTGGTGCAGCCAGAATTTTTTATTCAGATGACAACCATGCACGGACTCATCATGGTTTTTGGCGCTGTTATGCCTGCTTTTGTTGGCCTCGCCAACTGGTTGATACCGATGATGGTAGGAGCGCCGGACATGGCGATGCCGCGGATGAACAACTTCAGCTTTTGGATTCTTCCATTTGCGTTCGGCATGTTGTTATCAACTTTGTTCATGGAAGGTGGGGCACCGAATTTTGGTTGGACCTTTTATGCGCCGCTGTCGACAGATTATGGTCCGCCCAGCACCACGTTCTTTATTTTCGGTGTTCACCTGATGGGCATATCTTCGATCATGGGTTCCATTAACGTGATCGTTACTATCTTAAACTTGCGGGCTCCGGGTATGACCCTCATGAAGATGCCGCTATTCGTGTGGACCTGGTTGATCACGGCTTACCTGCTAATTGCGGTAATGCCTGTCCTGGCGGGTGTGGTTACCATGATGTTGATGGATATCCATTTCAATACGGCGTTCTTCAACGCAGGTGGCGGCGGTGATCCGGTATTGTTTCAACATGTGTTTTGGTTCTTTGGGCATCCCGAAGTTTACATCATGATTTTGCCTGCATTTGGGGTGGTCTCAGCAATTATTCCGACCTTTGCGCGAAAACGGTTGTTTGGCTACGAGTCGATGGTGTACGCAACCGCGTCGATCGCATTCCTGTCGTTCATCGTGTGGGCACACCATATGTTCACCGTTGGTATACCGATAGCTGGTGAAGTCTATTTTATGTACGCCACTATGCTGATTGCTGTGCCTACGGGCGTAAAAGTTTTTAACTGGGTTGCCACGATGTGGCAAGGCGCGATGACTTTTGAAACGCCCATGCTGTTCGCAATCGCATTTGTCATTCTGTTTACGATCGGTGGATTTTCAGGATTGATGTTGTCAATCGTACCGGCAGATTTTCAATATCATGATACCTATTTCGTGGTCGCGCATTTTCACTATGTGCTGGTACCCGGTTCCGTGTTTTCTATTATGGCAGCTGTCTATTACTGGCTGCCGAAGTGGACAGGCAACATGTATAACGAAGCGCTAGGGAAAACGCACTTCTGGCTTTCGTTTATCGGAATCAACATTACGTTTTTTCCGCAGCATTTTGTTGGTCTTGCCGGAATGCCAAGAAGAATTCCGGACTACTCGCTGCAGTTTGCCGATTTCAACATGATATCCAGCTGCGGAGCATACTTGTTCGGTTTCAGTCAGTTGTTATTCGTTTTTATTGTGATTCAAACGATTCGCGGTGGAAAGAAAGCTACCGATCAGGTTTGGGAAGGTGCACATGGGCTGGAGTGGACAATTCCCTCACCGGCGCCCTACCACACTTTCACTACCCCACCTGAAGACCTGGCTGAGGCGCACGGCTAATGACTGAGCATGGAAGGGCCGCTTCGAAATTACTAGGTATCGCTATAGGAATGTTTGCTTTTGGATTCCTTCTGGTACCGCTTTACGATGTGTTTTGCGAGGTAACCGGGTTTAATGGAAAGACTGATGGGAAGTATGTGGTTACAGATACACCTCAGGTTGATCGGGAGAGGTTAGTGACTGTGCAATTTCTTACCAATAAGAATGCGGGAATGCCTTTTGAGTTTCGCCCAAAGCAACGGATGATGAAAGTGCATCCAGGGGAGATCAATGCTGCGGAGTTTTATGTGCGAAACCCGTTGGACGAGACCGTCACCGCTCAGGCTGTACCTAGTGTGACGCCCTTTAATGCAGCATCGTATTTACACAAAACTGAATGTTTCTGCTTCGAGCAGCAACAACTCGCAGGGGGTGAATCGCTTGATATGCCTTTGCGATTTATTGTCGATCGAGAATTACCTAGCGAGGTATCGACGCTAACGTTGTCTTACACGCTTTACGATATTTCTCAAGACGCCGTCGCGTTGAACTTGTAGGAGACCAGAATGTCCGACAGCGCTTATGAGCCTTACTATGTGCCACACAGCAGCAAACTGCCTATCTTTGCGTCGATAGGCATATTCTTAACTGTATTTGGCATCGCGCATATTCTGAATGATCTGACCGCAGGAGCTGATGGTGGCTGGGGTGTGGCCATACTCCTCATGGGTGGTCTTGTCATGGGGTTGACGCTATTTTGCTGGTTCGCGAAAGTGATTGAAGAGAATCATGCGAAGCTCTATAGCGATCAAATGAATCGAACCTATGTCTGGGGTATGAGCTGGTTCATTTTCTCTGAGGTAATGTTTTTCGCCGCGTTTTTTGGTGCTTTGTTTTATATCCGTGTGTTTGTCGTTGACTGGTTGGGAGGCGTTGGTGACCGTGGCCCGAGTGGTGCTTTGTGGCCAGCCTATGAACCCAGTTGGCCGATGTTGAATACGCCTGATCCGGAACGGTTTATTCCCGCTGAAGGTGTAATCTCACCCTATGGGTTGCCACTTGTTAACACGCTGCTGTTGGTTACTTCGAGTTTTACCGTTAGCTTTGCGCACCACGCCATCAAAGAAGCCGATCGAAAGAAAATCATGCGTTGGCTTTCCGTAACGGTGTTACTGGGCGTGATTTTTCTCTTTGTGCAGGGTTATGAGTATGTACACGCTTACAAGGATCTCGGACTAACGCTTGGTTCAGGGATCTTTGGAACTACTTTCTTCATGCTCACAGGTTTTCATGGTGCTCATGTGACCCTGGGTACATTCATGCTGCTGGTGATGCTGGGTCGTGCGATAAAAGGACATTTTGAAGCCGATGATTGTTTTGGCTTCGAAGCTGCCGCCTGGTATTGGCACTTTGTTGATGTGGTGTGGTTGGCGTTATTTATATTCGTATACGTTTTGGGAAGTTAAGCGCGGGTAACTAGCGCGACCAGGGCGCAGATACGTTTAGTTGTCCGCTCCAAATTCCATAGATGACGGAAAGCAATAGCAACGCTGCAAGGGATACTCTTAGTAGCAAGAGCCTGGCGGTTCTTTTGCCACCTTTACCACCGTCTGTAATCAGCGTGACAAACGCACTACCGAGCGCGATGAGATTAGCAACAAACAGCACCACGATGATTATTTTGAGCCACATAATCTTTTCCAAATCGAATGTGGCATTTTCGCTCGATCGCGGTTCAAATGCATTTTGTTTTTAACTGGCGGGTGACACTGTTCTCCCTCGTGTGCCTCGTTTTATTTATCTATCTTGGATTCTGGCAGCTGGGTAGAGCGGAAGAAAAAAGAACGCTGATTGAGCATTATGAAACGCTCCACCAGAAACCATGGGGTGCTCTCACCCTGGAAACATTGCCTGGTAGTCCTGTAAGCCTACAAGGCAGTTACCAGCCTGAGAAAGTGTTTCTGCTGGATAATCGGGTGCTTGACGGCGTGGTTGGTTTTGAGGTTTTGACAGTTTTTGTGGACCAGGGGTTAGGTACAGGTGTAATTGTTAACCGGGGATTTGTTCCAATGGGTAGAACCAGAGATGACAAGGTGGACATCCCCCCACTTCGGCCTGTAGAAGAGGTATTTGGTCATGTTTATATTCTTCAAGATCGATTGCTGGCTGACTCGACGGCCTCCGGAATGATCGTACAGTCGCAGCGACCGGTATCTTTGCTGAACGACGGGACCGTCTATCCAAATGTGGTACGGTTGAGCTTGAAGGATCCAAATGCGCTACCTAGAGATTGGCCGTTAACTAACATGCTTCCTGAAAAGCATGTTGGCTACTCGGTACAGTGGTTTGCGATGGCATTTGCGGTTTTGATTGCGTTTGGTTATTTCAGTTCGCGTGGGAAGGAGTGTGATGATTGATAGCCCGAAAAATGGACAAAGAGAACTATTAGCGATTGTGGGTATTGCGTTTCTCCCATTTCTAATGGCAATCGTATTGTTCATTGGTTTCCCCAGCGATGAGATTCCGGATGAAACCGTCAATGAAGGATCGTTAATCATCCCGCCGATCCAATTGGCCGCGTTGAACACGGCCGGTCTGGAAGCGGACGGTAAGTGGTGGTTGATCCATGCCGTTGAAGATAAATGCAATGAGGAATGTCGCAACGTGCTCTTCCTGACTCGGCAAAGCCGCAAGGCGCTAGGGAAAAATGCAGCCAGAGTGCGGCGAATAGCGGTTTCGGGTAATGAGTTGTCGGCATCGTTTCTGCAGTTGATTGAATCTGAGCACAAGTCACTTTCCTTGGTGGTGAACAAGCAAGTTATTGATGCCTTCGCGACTTCGATTGAACCGGAGGAGATCGGCAATTACGTTTTTCTCGTGGATCCGTTGGGTAACGTGATGATGTATTACACACCCGCAAAGATCGGCAAACCGCTTTTGAAAGATCTCCGACATTTGTTGCGCATTTCCAGAATAGGCTGATTCTTTGTAGAATCTCTTTCCCCTTACCTAAGAATCGTTAATGTTGTCAGCGATAAGCCAAGACCTTAGCCAGGCGACAACCTGGCGCGACTACCTCGAAATATGTAAACCCAGAGTGGTCTTGCTCATGTTGCTGTGTACGCTTGTGGGGATGTTCCTTGCGACATCTGGCGTAGTTCCATGGCAGGTACTGGTTTTTGGCAATCTTGGGGTTGCGCTGGTGGCGGGTTCGGCAGCGGCGCTCAATCATCTGCTCGATTCCTCAATTGATGCACAGATGGCCCGGACGCGTAATCGTCCTGTTGTACAGGGAAGGATAAGTAATTTTCAGGGAGCAGTGTTCATTGGAGTATCGGGAATTGCAGGACTGGCGATATTAACGGTGCTGGTTAACCCGTTAACCGCTTGGTTGAATTTCGCGTCCTGGATTGGCTACGGTGTCATTTACACAATGTTCTTGAAGCGGGCAACGCCTCAGAATATTGTTATTGGGGGACTCTTTGGGGCAGCACCTCCATTGTTCGGGTGGACTGCGGTAACCAATAGTATAGATCCGGGTGGCCTGGTACTTGTCCTGATTATATTTGCCTGGACACCCCCTCATTTCTGGGCGCTCGCTATTGATCGACTGGAAGACTACCAGAGAGCGGACGTCCCCATGCTGCCAGTCACCCATGGTGAGCAGTATACCAAGTTACACATACTGCTATACACGGTGATCTTGATCCTAACGACGTTTTTGCCGTATCTGATTGGCATGAGTAATCTACTTTACCTGGTATCGGCAATTGCTCTTGGTGCTGGTTTTATCTATTGGAGCCTGGTGCTTCTAATAGGCAGCGACCCGGGTGCACCCATAAAGACTTTCCGCTATTCGATTCTTTATTTGATGCTGCTATTCCTGGCGTTATTAATCGATCATTATCTTTTTCCGGTAAGCTACCTCACCGCTTAGATAACATGACGGACTGCGAATGATGGAAAAGGCTATTCGAAACAACGCACTGTGGATTGTCGGATTTGCATTTCTTGTCTTTGGTGTAACCGTTGCCAGTCAGTTTTATAGAACTCCATCAACAGAAGAACTTAGATCTCTCGGGTACTACCGTTTTGAAGAACCGCGTCAGATTGGGAGTTTTTCCCTGGTAAATCAGGAATCGAATCCGGTAGATCGCAGCGCGATTACGGGACACTGGTCCCTAATTTTCTTTGGGTTTACTTATTGTCCTGATATTTGTCCAACAACGATGTCGGTGCTAAATGCGGCGGTAAAAGAAACCCCAGAGCCGCCACAGGTCATTATGGTCAGCGTAGATCCAGAAAGGGACACACCAGAAGTGCTTGGTCGCTACGTAACAAGTTTCAACAAGGGGTTTCATGGTTACACGGGTACGATTGAGGATATAACCGGCCTGGCCACTCAACTAAACGTAGCATTTGGTAAGGTACCTGGTCACGAACTTGGCACCTACTCAGTCGAACACGGTGCCAGCATCGTGGTAATCAATCCCCGCGGAGAGTATGCAGGCTTTATCAAAGCGCCACACCGCGCGCAGAACATAGCTGCAATCATCGATGGCTTCTAACGTCCCCTTAAAGCTTTCTGATTTGTATCAGTCAGTTCGTGACCAGTCCGTACGTATCTGTGAACCCCTGGAAACAGAAGATTATCTGATTCAGCCGATGGATGATGCCAGTCCACCCAAGTGGCATCTGGCCCATGTCACGTGGTTCTTTGAAACGTTTCTGCTAAGACCGTTCGTTCCCGGTTATGAGGTCTTTGCCGCGCCTTTCGAAGTTCTGTTTAACTCGTACTATAACGGTGTTGGTCCTCAGTATCCTCGTGATAAGCGCGGAACGCTATCGCGCCCTACCGTGCAGCAAGTTATGGGTTACCGTGCCCATGTCGATCATCATATGGCCAAACTGTTAAATGAAAATATAGATGAGCAAGTCAGGGACAGAACAACGCTAGGCATTCATCATGAGCAGCAGCATCAAGAGCTATTGTTTACCGATGTGAAATACAACCTGGGTAATAACCCGCTGCATCCGGCTTATCATAATAAGAAGGATCAGGAAGAGACTCTGCCTATAGAGATGACCTTCTCTGAATTCACCGGTGGAATCTATGAAATTGGAACCAATGAGGCTGGGGAGTTTGCTTTTGACAATGAGTCACCACGCCATGAGGTGCTCGTTGGAGATTTCAAACTGGCGAATCGTTTGGTGACCAATGCCGAGTTTGCCGAGTTCATTGAGGACGATGGGTACAAGAGGCCTGAGCTTTGGTTGTCCGATGCCTGGAGCATGCTTGCGAAGCTGGGCGAACGCAGATGGAAAGCACCCCTTTACTGGCAAAAGAGTGGGGACGGTTATGAGGAATACACATTGTCTGGATTATCCGCCATTGTCTCTGAGCAACCGGTTTGTCATGTAAGTGCATATGAGGCCGATGCCTATGCACGTTGGAAGGGTGGTCGTCTTCCCACCGAGATGGAATGGGAGGTCGTAGCGCAAGGAGAGCCAGTAATCGGTAACTTTGTCGATAGCGGGCGGTTACATCCTGTGCCTGCAAGTAGCGCTAGCCTGGAGGGCATGTTCGGAAACCTGTGGGAGTGGACTGGAAGTAGCTATGCGCCGTATCCTGGATTCAGGCCGTTTGAGGGACAACTGGGTGAATACAATGGGAAGTTTATGGCCAACCAACTGGTTCTGAGAGGGGGCTCCTGCGTGGCCCCTTCAGTGCATATTAGGGCAAGTTACCGCAACTTCTTCTATCCGTCTGATCGCTGGCAGTTTTCCGGTATCAGGCTGGCGAGTGACGGTTAAGTTTTGTCTAATCAATCACCCCATTTCTATGATATGAACCCCGATATGGGGACTTCACTCGAAGAGATTCTACAAGGACTGTGCGAAACCCAGAAGACGATTTCGTCAAAGTATTTCTATGACGAGCATGGATCCGAGCTCTTTATGGAGATCACGCGGCAACCTGAATACTACCTTACGAGGACGGAAATCGGATTGTTGCGGCACTATGCGGATGAAATCACACAGGAGATAGGTGAAGACTGTTTACTGATTGAATATGGTAGTGGGAGTAGCGAAAAGATACGTATACTTCTGGAGAATTTGCGCCCCATGGCCTACGTGCCGTTGGATATCTCGAAGGAATACCTCGCTGCCGCAGCTGGCGCTTTGGCGCTAGAGTTTCCCTGGCTTGAGGTTCACGCGACTTGCCTGGATTTTACCGACGATTTTAGGCTTCCTTTTACGATGGATGCGAAGCGTGTTGCCTTTTTCCCTGGTTCGAGCATCGGGAATTTTGGTCGAACAGAAACAGGAGAGTTTCTGGGTCGGGTTCGTCGATTGGTTGGACAAGGAGGGGGAATGTTGATCGGCGTTGACCTGAAGAAGGACCCCGCCCTACTCAATGCCGCATATAACGACGCCAATGGCATCACCGAGTCGTTTAACCTGAACATACTGAATCACCTCAATGAAAAGTTTGATGCAGATTTTGATGTCAGTGAATTTGAGCACCTGGCCGAGTACGAAGCCGACAGGGGTTGTGTGGCAATGTATCTAAGGAGCCGAGCGAATCAGGAAGTTGATATCGCTGGCACGCAGATTAAATTTTCCGCCGGCGAACGAATTCATACCGAGAACTCTCACAAGTACTTCGCGGACGAATTCATTGATATGGCCCGCGACGCGGGATTCAGCGAACATAAACTCTGGACTGATGCCGATGAGTGGTTCGGCGTATTTTATCTGTCTTAGATGCCCGTCGTTGCTAGCTGCCCTGGCTTTGGCGAACTAATTCCCGCGTGAGGTCCAGAAACTCGTCAGGATCTTTCAGGTACTCTCCTTGGTCCCCGCTTATCAATCTGGTTAGCGCGAAACGCGCCGCAGAGAACGTCTGGAATGCGGGCAGGTGCTCCAGTTCCATCTCCGTGAGTTCACGTTTCTTACTGTAACCTTCGATCAACGCTGTTCGTCGGGTCTCTGAAATATTCGTAGCGTCCTCTCGGCACCAGTCGTTGATGGTGATGGCAATGTCCTGAACGAAGAAGTCGTTGCAGGCATGAAAGAAGTCAAGAATTCCGGACACCTCGTTGTTTTCAAAAAGAACGTTGTCGCGAAATAGATCGCCATGAACGATTCCTGCAGGAAGGCTAAGCTCCTGAGCGGTTTCGTAGTCGTTGGTGATTTGGTTTACCATCGTCAGGTCGTCTGCAGAAACTTTTGAGGAGATATCCACTAGTGTGGTTTCCATCCACTCTGGAGAATAAGGATTGGCCCGATACCAGTCCTGGGTCGCCAGAGTAACGTGAATATCTCCTAAGGCATTGCCGATTGCACGGCAGTGCGTTTCATCAACATCCTCCAGATGTACGCCTTCGAGTCTGGGAAATAACAAGGTTGGTTTGCCACAAAATAGTGTTGTAGTCATGCCATCGAGAGTTGGTTTGGGAGCAGGTACCGGTAAGCCGTAATAGAATAGGTGTTGTAGTACCTGATTGAAAAATGGCAGATCGTTTAAATCCAGTTGCTCGATGATTGAAAGAACGTAGTCGGTATTTACACCGTGCAGATCGATGGATACGAAGTAGTTGGAATTTTCGATTCCTTCTTCAATAGCCTCGAAAGACGTTAATTCACCAAGTCTGAACATGGTGAGATATCGCACGAGAGCTTCTTCTGTGAAGGTGGTAAAGGTTGCCATCTACAATAAGCTCAAACTACCACTCGACGATTACCCATTGAGGATAGAGTTTCTTGTGCTGCTCCAGACTTGTGTAGTGGGCTGAGCCGTCTGCGGGGACCATGTAATAGGGTCGGCGCTTCTTATTTTTTGGTACGACTTTGATCATGAGCAAGATCCCATTATTTCGGTACTCGTATATTGTCTGCTCTTCGCCTTCGATTATCTGAATATCTTCAGATGACGGTGGAATCCTTGCTCCCATGCAGGTGCAGGACGCCAAGATAAGAATGATTGAAATAAGCGTTCTGTTCAAAGTATGGTTCGTAGTGTTTATACCGAGGTGTGATGCAAATGAAGGACCATTATCAGCTGGTGCTCATCGATGGGTCATCCTACCTGTTTAGGGCATTCCATGCACTACCCCCCTTGACGACTTCCAAAGGTCAACCAACGGGGGCGATAAAGGGTGTCATCAGCATGATCAGGAAGTTGATGAATGATTTTCCCGATAGTCATATAGCCTGTGTGTTTGATGCTAAAGGGAAGTCGTTTCGAAATGACATATACCCTGAATACAAAGCGAATCGAGCCGCAATGCCTGATGATCTGCGTACTCAGATCGCACCGATCCACAGCATTATTGAAAAGATGGGTGTTCCGTTACTAAGCGTTGAGGGTGTAGAAGCGGATGACGTAATTGGGACCCTGGCAAGTCAGGCAACGATGGCGGGAATGGATGTTCTTATCTCTACAGGCGATAAGGATATGGCGCAGCTGGTTAATGACCATGTGACATTAATCAACACGATGAACGATGCATTGATGGATGAGGCCGGGGTTGTCGATAAGTTCGGTGTTAATCCGGATCAGATTATCGACTATCTCGCATTGGTTGGGGATACCTCTGACAATATACCAGGGGTGCCAAAATGTGGGCCAAAGACAGCCGTCAAATGGTTGTCTCGGTATCCTTCACTTCAGGACGTAATAGACAATGCGGAAGCGGTGAAGGGGAAAGTCGGAGAAAACCTGCGCGCGAGCCTTGATCAGCTTCCAATTTCCTATCAGTTGGCGACCATTAAGCGTGATGTGGAACTTGATTGCACGGTCGAGGAATTGCTGCTCTCGGATCCTGACGAAGGGGCGCTACTCGATATTTATATGGAGCTTGAATTCAAACCATGGGTTGATGAGCTAAGGGCAGGAGATGACCCGGTAAGCGCGACAGACGAGGTTAGCAATGCTGACTATTCGATAATCCTTGATGCGCAGTCATTGGAAAACTGGCTAGGTAAAGTTTCTGCGACCAAACCGTTAGCCATACACGTAGAAACCAATATAGGCGATTACATGGAGGCGGGTCTTGTAGGCGTATCTTTGTGTCAGCTCGAAGGAGACGCGGCCTACATTCCTCTTTGCCATGACTATGATGAAGCACCAGTACAGCTTGATGTAGATATGGTGATAGCGAAACTTGAGCCCCTGCTGCAGCGCACTGAGATCGTTGGTCATGACCTAAAGTATGCGATAAGTGTGCTGGCGAGGTATGGTGTTCAACTCGGTATCAGCTTCGATACGATGCTCGCTTCCTATGTTCTTAACTCTGTTGGATCAAGACACGATCTGGATGACCTGGCATTGCGCCATGCTGGACTACACAAAAGCAGGTATGAAGATATCGCAGGAAAAGGCGCTAAACAGAAGTCATTTAACCAACTCGATATTGAAACTGCTGGTCACTTCGCTGCCGAGGTTGCGGATGTTGCGATGCGGTTGTCAGGTATCCTCAGGAGCAAACTAGAAGCGGAACCTACCCTGGCGAGCGTGATGAACGACATAGAAATGCCATTGGTAGGCATTCTGTCACATGTAGAAAGAAACGGAGTGCTCCTTGATACCAAACTGCTTGTAGCACAGAGCGCGGAACTGGATAAGAGGATGCACGAGCTGCAGCAAGAGGCATATGGCCTGGCGGGCGAAGAATTCAATCTTGGTTCACCAAAACAGTTACAGGACATTTTCTTTAATAAACTTGAATTACCAATTCTCAAGAAGACACCCAAGGGCCAACCCTCTACGGCGGAACCGGTACTTCAGGAATTAGCGCTCGACTACCCGCTACCGCGAGTGATTCTGGAATATCGTAGTCTCTCGAAACTAAAATCAACCTACACTGACCAACTGCCAAAACAAGTACACACATCGACCGGGCGTGTGCACACGTCTTATCGGCAGGCGGTGGCTGCTACGGGACGACTATCCAGTACTGATCCCAACCTCCAGAATATTCCTATTAGAACCGAAGAGGGCCGACGAGTACGCAAGGCGTTTGTGGCGCCAGAAGGCTATTTGCTGGTCGCAGCGGATTATTCACAGATAGAACTGCGAATCATGGCACACCTGTCGGAAGATCCTGGTCTGGTAGAAGCGTTCAACAGAAATCTCGATATTCATCGAGCGACCGCAGCGGAGGTTTTTGGTGTTGCGGTGGAGGAAGTAAAGGACTATCAGCGTCGCAGCGCTAAAGCGATCAATTTCGGTCTGATCTACGGTATGTCTGCTTTTGGATTGGCGCGCCAGTTGAACATCGCCCGAAACGATGCGCAGGAATATATTGATCTGTATTTTGACCGGTATCCTGGGGTTAGAGATTATATGGATCGAGTTAGACACCTTGCGGGCGAACAAGGGTTTGTAGAAACGATATTTGGGCGCAGGCTGTACCTACCGGAAATTAATGCAAAGAATTTTCAACGGCGTCAGGCGGCGGAACGAACGGCGATCAATGCACCTATGCAGGGTAGTGCTGCAGACATTATTAAAATAGCGATGATAGAAGTAGATCGATGGCTGACGACATCTCAAATAGATGCACGCATGATAATGCAGGTACATGATGAGTTAGTGC
This sequence comes from uncultured Gammaproteobacteria bacterium, assembly GCA_913045175.1. Taxonomy (GTDB): domain Bacteria; phylum Pseudomonadota; class Gammaproteobacteria; order Pseudomonadales; family Azotimanducaceae; genus UBA7455. The sequence goes on from CAJWQG010000004.1 coordinate 12,412, forward strand.
TAGAAGTAAAAGAAGCGGAGCACGAGCATCTAACAAGTGTGCTTGAGCAAACTATGTCCGCTGCCGCAGACCTAAAGATACCGCTGCTCGTCGTAACGGGAGTGGGAAAAAACTGGGATGATGCGCATTAACGGATATTCCCCCCCCCTCGGGAACTTTTGCGAATTCCGTTAGTCATAATAAGTGAAAGGTGACGTTGTAACTACAAGAGTAGCTAAGTGCTAACTTCGGTTATTTTCCCCCAAAAAGAACCGAAGCAGGCTCTGGTCATTCCCTCCCCAATAGATGACCAGGGCCGTTTTTGGGCGATTTCTGGAGGTTTAGGGCTATCTATCTAAGACTCTCTATCTAAGACGAGAGCAAATCTGAAAGCCGCTTCGCCAGATCTTCGATGCCAATTTTCTTTGTTGCGGAAAAGATCTGAACAGAAATACCTTCGGGGAGGTTGCTTTTTAGCTTTAGTAACACGTTCTGTTGTGCGCCGCCTTTAATCTTATCCGCTTTAGTCAGCAGAATGTGTATCAGAATATTCGCCCCTGTACTCCATTCGATCATCATTTCGTCGAAGGGTTTAAGTGGGTGTCTGATATCCATAAGAAGAACCAGGCCCTTGAGGGATTTTCGATTTCGCAGATATTCGTCAAGATGTTGCTGCCACTCCCTCTTTATCTTTTCTGGCACCTTCGCGTAACCGAAACCTGGCAGATCAACCAGGCGGAGCTCTTCGGTGAGTTCGAAAAAGTTGATAAGTTGCGTTCGCCCTGGTGTTTTGCTGGTTCTGGCGAGCTTACTTTGTCGTGTCAGGGTGTTAATCGCGCTGGATTTCCCAGCGTTTGAGCGACCACAGAAAGCGACCTCAGCACCTATATCATCCGGGCAGTCCGTAAGTTTGGCAGCGCTGGTGAGAAACCTCGCCTTATGAAATTCGACACTCATAGAACACCTTGGTGAATAGGTTGGGCATTAGGCATATAGTTTATATATAATGCCGCGTCATTTTATCACTGCTTGGTGTTACATGAAGTTGTCACAACTTTTGGTCGGGGGGATGTTTGTTATTAGCGCTATGTCTACGTTTGTGGCGTCTGCGTTTGCGGCCGGCGACGCGGAACGAGGAAAGGGATTGACGCCGGTTTGTACTGCATGTCATGGGCAGGATGGTAATAGTCTGGCCGGTGCGTTTCCCAACATCGCTGGGCAAAATGCGCATTACCTCTTAAAACAGATGCAGGACATCAAATCGAAGGCTCGTAGCGCACCGCTAATGGCTGGTATTTTGGACAATCTGGACGATCAGCAACTTGAAGATATCGCGGCCTATTACAGTAAACAGAAAGCCAATGTGGGTAGCGCTGATCCTGAATTGGTTGAACTGGGTGAATCAATATACCGGTCAGGTATTAAACGCAAGGAAATTGCTGCCTGCAGTGCGTGTCATGCGCCAGACGGTAGCGGTAACGGCCCAGCCGCGTTTCCCGCGTTGAATGGGCAGTGGCCAGAATACACAGTAGCGCAGTTAAAGGCGTTTCGTTCTGGTGAGCGCCATAATGATGGCGACTCGCGCATGATGCGCATAACCTCTATGGACCTTTCTGACGTCGAAATGGCTGCAGTTGCGTCTTATCTATTTGGTCTGCATTAACTGACATCCTGAGGGAACACTTGCCGTCAGTATGCATCTAAACCTTAAGCCCAGTCGTGGAGACAACATGTCGTTTCTTAATGCATCAAAAGCAGTTATTGGCCTTACTCTAGCTATCGCGGCCGGGTTGGCATACGCTCAGATCGAGTATGAAGAAGGCACTCACTACGTTCTGCTACCGGTGCCCCTGGAGACTGAGTCTAAGGGGAAGATAGAGGTTACCGAGTATTTTTCCTACACCTGCATTCATTGCTTCAGGTTTGAGCCGATCGTGTCATCCTGGCGGCGGGGACTGCCTGACGATGTGATGTTTACGCGTACGCCTGCCCTGTGGAATGAGGTTTTTGAGACCTATGGAAAGTCCTATTACACAGTAGAAGCCCTTGGTGTGCTGGAAAAGGTTCACATACACCTGTTCAATTTGATCCAGCAGAAACAGCCTAAGGACGTTCAGGTTATTGCACTTGCACTAGCAGAATACGGTGTCGATCCTGTCGATTTTGCGCGGATGTACGCTAGTTTCCAGGTCGATCGAAAACTTTCCAAGGCCCGGGCAAGAGGACAAGCCTACGCGAAGGCATACTTTAGTGCTTTTGAGAAAGGAATTGGTGTTCCAATTATGGTTGTGAATGGAAAATACCTTATTAGTAGTGCAACTGCTGGCGGTAATGCAGAGATGATTCCTGTGGCGGAACATCTGATTGAGCTCGAACGGGCTAAGGTAACACCGGCGGAGTAAGCGAAGGTTCTCGTGCCGCATCCACGCGGATTTTAAGTTCTTTGCCTGGTTTGAAGTGCGGCACGAATTTGCCTGGTTTATGGATGCCGACCTCGCCAGTTTTTGGGTTTCGCACGCTTCTAGGACGACGATAGTGGTTTGAGAAGGTCCCAAATCCTCTAATTTCTATTCTTTCACCTGATGCCAGGCTGTCTGACATGATCTCAATCATGGTATAAACGGCCAGGTCCACGTCACGAACAGATAACTGTTCGAGCTTTTCAGATATCCGTTTAATCAGTTCGGACTTGTTCATAACTACTGATACCCCACAGCGATAAGCTAATCATACAAAATAAAGTATTATAATCAATATGTTATGTAATAAAACTAAAGTATTTAATTAGATATCGTGCATAACAGGGAGTTTGGATTTCACCCAAAGAAGCAGCTAAGACGCCACATTGATTGAATCAGGTATAGCATTCGCATAGAATTCGCCATGGCGACGCGGTGGACACTAGCAATACTGTTTTTTAACGTCATAGCCTCGCGCCCTCCCCCCTTTATTTTTCTTCAAATTATCCTACCCATGTCCGTAATGGGTATGGCAGTTGGCTATGGAGCATCGAATGGCAACGATTCTTAGTGATACTTCCCGAACGTTTAGTGAATACCTTCTGATACCGAGGCTCACGCGGAGCAGTCAGCGACCAGATCTTGTGGATCTGGCCACGCCATTGTCGGTGGTCGAGCAGAATCAGATCCCTCGTTTCAGCATAAATATTCCGGTCGTCTCGGCGTGCATGCAGTCGGTAAGTGGCACGGATTTGTCGATATCACTTGCACGTCAAGGTGGCTTGAGTTTCGTATTCTGCTCCCAGCCGATCGAGGAGCAGGTTGAAATGGTGCGGCAGGTAAAGGCCCACAAGGCCGGGTTTGTTACCAGCGATTCCAATACGACAGAGGAGACGTCGATACGGGAAGTCGTTGACCTGATGCGACGTTCCGGTCACTCGACGGTTGCTGTAACGAGTGACGGCAGTGCAACCGGAGTACTTAAGGGAATAATCACCGACAAAGATTTCTGGGAATTCGAGGACGACCTGGACAATAAGGTCAAGCAACATATGACGCCGATAGATGAGGTTATCTATGGCAATGATGGCGTTTCTCTCCGTGACGCAAATGAGTTGCTGCATAAACACAAAAAAGACTGTCTGCCAATCCTCAACAAGAAAGGGAATCTGGTCGCACTGGTATTCAAGAAAGATTATGAGGACCATCGCCGACACCCCTTGGAACTGCTTGATGACTCAAAGCGTCTGTGTGTTGGCGCCGCGGTCAATACCCACGACTATTCCGACCGCGTTCCTGCGTTGATTGAGGCAGGAGTAGATGCGATTTGTTTTGACTCATCGGACGGGTTTACTGAATACCAGATGGAGGGAATTAAATGGATTCGCGAGAACTTTGGCAACGCGGTCGTACTGGGCGGAGGTAATGTCGTATCTGCAGAGGGGTTTGATTATCTGGTAGAAAATAGTCTTGTCGACTTTGTTAAGGTTGGAATGGGTGGAGGTTCGATCTGTATTACTCGCGAGCAGAAAGGAATTGGTCGAGGGCAGGCGTCTGCACTACTGGATGTTGTTCAGCGAAGGGACGAATACTTTAAGGAAACTGGTCGTTACATTCCCATCTGTTCTGACGGTGGGCTAGGCAATGATACGCAGATCGTTATTGCTATGGCGATGGGCGCTGATTTCGTGATGATGGGCCGATACTTTGCCCAGACGGATGAGAGCCCGACACCCAAGACTTCGATTAATGGTCAAATGTATAAACCCTACTGGGGAGAAGGTACCCGAAGGGCACAGAACTGGCAGCGATACAATGATGGAATGAGCTCCCGTCAAATGATGTTCGAAGAGGGTGTGGATGCCTATGTTCCCTTAGTTGGACCGGTTGCCGAAGTTCTTGAAACGACGCTGTATAAATTGCGCAGTACGATGGTTAATGTCGGGGCTGACTCTCTATCGGAGTTTCGTGAACAGGCAATTCTTACCATGGTGTCTGAACAATCAGTTGTCGAGGCTGGTACTTCTACAGTGTTTCAGTTCTCCTCCAATCGTGAGTTAGATAATTCGGACTGGGGCAATAGAGGCTAGCTGGTTGGAACGTTGATCAAAAGCACATTGAATAATGGCTTTTGGGACAGAAACTAGCTGAGGTATACTTGCGCCTCCAAAATAGGAGTAACTACTGTGTTTAGATTTGCCACGTTACTGTTCTCAGTAGCTATGATGTCGTCGAATATCCAAGCTGACGTAAACGCCGGAATTGCGGAGCGTATCAAGAAGGTTGGAAACGTTTGTATTGAAGGTGTTGAATGTGTGCTTGAATCGGGAACAGCTTCGGTTGTTACTGAAGTTGCAGCTACACCGGCGGTGGCGGAAACAGTCAATTCTGTTGAGGATAACTACAATAAAAGCTGCGCGACCTGCCATAACGCGGGCGTAGCCGGGGCACCCAAACTAGGAGATGTCACAGGGTGGACCATGCGTATCGCCAAGGGAATGGATGCCTTGTATGCCAGTGGGATCAATGGTCTTCCTCCCGCCATGCCGGCTAAGGGCATGTGTTTTAGCTGTTCGGACGATGACCTAAGGGCGCTTGTCGACTATATGGTGGAGTCGGTTCAACCCTAAACCCCAGACTGATAACGATCCAGTTTCCGAAAACCCAGTGCTTCCGTTAGGTGATTGGTCTGAATTGACGTCTCTCCTTCGATGTCTGCGATGGTTCGCGCCACCTTTAATATCTTGAAGTAACCCCGGGCAGAGAGCCCGAGTGTGACCATCGCCTTATCAAGCAGCTGTTGATCACCTTCTTCTAATCTGCAATGTAGTTCGATATCTCTGTTAGTCATAAGGGCGTTTAACTTACCGGTTCGTTGTGACATAAGGTGTTGGGAGCTGAAACTTCCTGAATTGCCAGATCATGTTCGGATTCGTCAGATGCGTATCTGGGATCTGAGAGCGTACCTGGTGGTAAAGCGTGGACATCAACATGTAAGTCGATCCTGTCCAGTAACGGGCCAGATACACGAGCGCGGTAAGAATTGATTTTTTGGCTTGTGCACTTGCATCGATCTGAGTCGTCACCGTAGTAACCACAGGGACATGGATTCATCGCTGCGATCAGTTGAAAGTTCGCGGGGTAGCAGACTTGATGGTGCGCTCTGCTAATTACGATCTCTCCAGATTCAAGTGGCTCCCTTAGTACTTCAAGAACGTGACGAGGAAACTCGGGTAATTCATCGAGGAAAAGCACACCGTTATTGGCGATTGATATCTCTCCTGGTTTTGGTGGGCTCCCGCCACCGACGAGAGCTATAGCGGAAGCCGTGTGATGGGGTGCTCGAAATGGTCGAGAGCCGAATGTGGCAAAGTCAAACGGGTGCTTGGAAACGGATTGCACGCAAGCCTTAGCCAAGGCAGCGCTTGTGGACATCTCAGGCAGAAGGGTTCGGAGTCTGCTTGCAAGCATGGTTTTACCGCTGCCAGGGGGGCCAATAAACAATAGGTTGTGCCCTCCAGAGGCGGCGATGGTTGAGGCTCGCTTGGCGAGTGTTTGACCCCGAACATTTGATACTCGTAACGAGGATCCTGGTATCGGCTTAGGCTCACGAGTGACAACAGATAACTCAGCTTGATCTTTGATACGTGCAATAACATCGGTAAGTCTGGCCGCCGAGAAAACGCCCGATGGATTTGCTAGCGCTGCCTCTGCTGCGTTTACGCCGGGTACTACTAGTGAGCGAGAGGTGTTTAGGTTCTGCATGGTGGCAGGAAGAATGGCATCAACTGATCTGATTTCGCCATTGAGGGCGAGTTCTCCCAGGAATTCATAGTGTCTGAGGCACTCTGGGGGAAGGTAACCTGCTGCCAGTAATATGCAAAGCGCAATAGCCAGGTCGTAACGGCCACCACTCTTTGGTAGATCAGCTGGACTCAGGTTTACGGTGACGCGTTTGTTGGGTAGCTTAAAGCCAGCGCTGATAATCGCCGTCTTGACGCGGTCTTTACTTTCTTTGACTGCTGTTTCTGGCAAGCCAACGATAATAATTTGCGGTAGGCCTGCTGTAGTATCGGCTTCGATCGTAATAAGTGGAGCGTCGATACCAACGGCGGCCCGTGAGTAGGTTCTGGCGAATGTCATAGTGTTGTTTTACTTTTGCACGGGGAGGTTTCAGCGGCATTAGGCCATGGATGGATTTGCCGTAAGCCAATACCCGTTGTCTTGTAATCACGGTTACGCACTCATATAGTGCGCTATGCACTTGGGTCAGCACTATGCTAGTGCGTTAAATGTGAGGTGGTCACGCTGCACTTTTTCTAAGTGATTGAAAATAAAGGTAATCAAGAACTTGGCACGGTCGATGCTCTTAACCTGAGACCTAACGCGACCTGAGGTTGCATTAACGATTTCGTGGTAATGAGACGAAGATCATAATTGTAATTGGAATGCAGGTGTAATTTCGATAAATTGGTATTATGGACCCAGTGGCTCGAGACATCCCGACAGATGTCCTGAAGTTATGTCTAGAACAAGGAGAAAACATAAATGAAATTAGTCACGGCAATCATAAAGCCCTTCAAGCTTGATGATGTAAGAGAAGCACTCTCGGATATTTCCGTCCAGGGGATGACAGTAACAGAAGTAAAAGGCTTTGGTCGCCAGAAAGGGCACACCGAACTTTACCGAGGTGCGGAGTATGTGGTTGACTTTCTGCCCAAGGTGAAAGTTGAAGTCGCCATTGAAGATGAAAGTCTGGATGGAGTAATTGAAGCGATTAGCAATGCTGCTAACACCGGAAAAGTTGGTGATGGCAAGATTTTTGTTGCGCCGCTCGATAACGCAATTCGTATTAGAACTGGAGAAACTGGCGGCGAAGCTGTTTAGTTTGGCAGTCTGATGGATTTGTTAGCGTCGGTCACGGCTGGTGATCGACGCGTTGAAAGCGTTAATCTGCAACTTCAATCGTATGACCACAATAGGGACATCGCTGGATATCTTTCCCTGATATCCTTGCTTGGGTTTTTATTACGGCTATATAATCTGCCGACTTTTCATATTCCCAAAAGCTGATGCAATATCACAGTACCCGAGGCGAGGTGTCCGGGCTTAGTTTTATAGACGCCGTCATGATGGGCTTGGCTTCTGACGGCGGTCTTCTGGTGCCTCAATCAATTCCTGATGTACAGGCGGAACTCGGCCGATGGAAGGGTTTATCCTATGAGGGATTGGCCTTTGAAATTATGCGTCGCTTCCTTTCAGATTTACCTGAAGAAGACCTTAAGCATCTGATTGAAAAGAGCTACGCATCTTTTGATGATCCGCTCATTGCGCCCATTAGATCGTTTGATAAATTCCATGTACTGGAACTTTTCCATGGTCCGACGTTGGCATTCAAGGACGTTGCCTTGCAGTTCCTGGGAAACCTGTTTGAGCATGTCCTCGAGCAACGTGACGCACAACTAAATATTCTTGGTGCAACTAGCGGGGATACTGGAAGTGCGGCAATCGCGGGTGTGAAAGGGAAGGCGCGGATAAAGATTTTCGTGCTGTACCCCGAAGGGAAAACCAGTCCGCTTCAAGAACGTCAAATGATCACTGTCCTTGAAGATAATGTTCACAACATCGCGCTGAGAGGCAGCTTTGATGACTGTCAGTCATTGATGAAGTCAGTGTTCTCCGATCTTGAGTTTCGAACCCAGCACAGTTTGGGTGCGGTCAATTCTGTCAACTGGGCGCGCATCCTTGCGCAAATTGTTTATTACTTCCACGCCTGGTATCAGCTTGATTGTCCTGACAGGTTTAATGTATCGGTCCCAACAGGTAACTTCGGTAACATTTTCGCAGGTTATCTTGCGCGCGAAATGGGACTGCCCATCAATCATCTGATATTAGCGACCAATAGTAACGACATATTGGCGAGATTCTTTAATACAGGGGAATACTCCAGAGGCCAGGTGAATTTCACAGAGTCTCCCGCGATGGATATTCAGGTCGCCAGTAATTTTGAGCGTTATCTGTTTTATGAGCTGAATCAATCATCCGGCAAGGTTGTTGAGTTCATGGAACAGTTTCAGTCGACCGGTACTGTGAGCCTGGGCTTCAACACGCGTCGTCAAAACGAAGCATTTCTTGCAGGTGCGGCTGACGATGAGCAAACAATTGAGACTATAAAACGTTGTCACGCAGACTATGGTTACCTGGTCGACCCACACACTGCTGTTGGTATCGAAGTGGCGAGTAAGCTGCATCGTGAGGACCTTCCACTGCTTTGTCTTAGTACAGCGTATCCTGCGAAATTTCAACATGCCATGCATAGGGCGTTGCCCGAAATCCCCGTAGAACACCCAACCCTAAATGCACTTAAGGGTCTGCCAGAACGGAAACAGGTCATGGATGTTGATGAAGCAGCGGTTAAAGCCTATTTAGCTGGTCATGCACTCTGAACAATTTGAGAGACTGCTTTCGGTAGGTCTTTAATATTCTCGATAGTGATATCCGGATTTGTCTCGCCTGATTTGTCTTTTTGTTTTGTGTTAACCCAGATTGTACGCAGGCCGAGACCGTTGGCTGTGTCGATGTCCAATACAGGATCGTCACCAACATAGATCATCTGATGGGGATCAACATCCGTGTGTGCAAGGGCATGAGTGAATAGGTCTGGCGCCGGTTTGGGTGCACCAATCTGTTCCGCAGAGAACGCGAAGGAAAAATAGGGTGCCAGTCCAAGACGCGAGACGTCTGCATTGCCGTTAGTCAAAGCCCCGAGAACATAGCTCTCGGATAGTAGACTAATCGCCTCCAATGCACCTTCAAAAAACTCAATATCGTTTCTGGCAGTTAGAAATATCTCCATCGCTGCTGTCGAAAGTTCTCCTATGGCAGCCTCACTTACGCTGCTATGTAACATGGCCCTGGCGATGATGCGGCGGCGTAGCTCGGTAACTTGACCGCCAAGCTCAGGTGATTCGAGCAGGAGTTCCTCCCGTAGTTCGCGCATCTGAATAACATCGTATTTCAACTGGGGAACATTCTCTTGCAACCATTTGTCCAGACGCTTTTCGGCACGAAGGATGATAGGCGTTAAGGCCCACAGCGTGTCATCAAGGTCGAATCCGATAACTTTTATCACAGATCTTTCTTGGTATGACGAGACTTGTGCCGAGCACGAGGGTGTGCCTTGTCATAGACTTCTGCCAGGTGCTGAAAATCAAGGTGAGTGTAGATCTGAGTCGTACTGATATCGGCATGGCCCAGTAGTTCCTGGATTGCGCGAAGGTCGCCGGATGACTCCAAAAGATGGCTAGCAAACGAATGTCGAAGCATGTGCGGATGGACATTCCCTGCAACATGCTGACTACGGGTCCAGTGTCTGATTCTCGATTGGACATTGCGAGGACTGATTCGGGTGCCTCGCTCGCTAATGAAGAGCGCACTGCTGTCTTGTGCGCGTTTAGCATTACGTGCCTTTACCCACAAACCTAGTGCCTCCTGTGCTTTAGCCCCAATGGGTAGGACCCGTTCTTTGTTCCCTTTACCCAGGACCTTGATGGTCGCATCGTCCCAACTGATGTCATTCAGGTTGGCACCGACCAGTTCTGATAGTCGTAAACCTGAAGAGTAAAATAACTCGAGGATTGCCCGGTCTCTGATGGTATGCCATTTGTTTCCTTGAACATCCAGCAGCTTGCTGACCTGATCAGCATCCAAAGTCTTGGGAAGTTTCTGATGAGATTTTGGTGCTGAAAGTTGATGAGCAGGATTGTGCCTGACGAATCCTTCTCGATTAAGAAAGTTATAGAAAGCGCGAATGGATGACAGAGACCGCTGCTGTGATCTTCCTGAAAGTCCTTCTTGGTGGCCCTTTGCCAGGAATTCCCGCAAGTGATGACTGCGCAAATTTTCCCAGGAGCCTATGTCTGCCTGTTCACAAAAGCTGGTTAGCTTATCAATGTCGCGGATATAGGCACTTACGGTATTTGGGGATAGATTTCGTTCGTGCTGCAGATGTTGCAGAAATTTACTTTGCCAAAGATCGTTTTTCTGCATCAGCTAGTTTCTGTCCCGAAAGTTCTGATTCTGCACGAGGAGAAGCGACATTCCAAAGGAAACTGTTAAGAAAACAATTACTTGCCAAGAAACTAGAGGCACGATGTTGAGTTTCTAGACAAGAACTAGCTAGTTTCTGCTCCGAATCTAGCTATCCAGGTGTTTGGGAAGAAGCAATGCCAGGGAATCAGCTACGAAATCGATGAATAAGGTTCCCAGCCCCGATTCAAAGTAGGATGCGCTTTCGCTACCAATGGCAAGGAGAGCGTTAAGGTTTTCGCCACGAACGGCAAGAACGGCAGCAGAGCCAACCTTGTCACTTGCGTGGCGAAACAAAAAATCTTGTTCGGTAGATCTGAGTACGCCGAGGGTTGGTTCTTTAGCACGCATAAGCGCACCCACATAGTCCGTAGCGCCATTCTCGCTAACCACAGACGTAAAGTGATTTATCTGTCTTGGTTCTTCGCCGAATATGATAAGACTATAGGCCGTACTCTTGAATTCGCGCTTGAAGCTTTGTTCAAGCGCGGAGAAAAAACTGTCGCTGTCACTGCTGCTGATCAGGCTTAGTACCAGGGAACGACATTTATCGAACACCTCGTTATTTCGTTCTGCGGCAGCGATCAGCTCATCGAGCCTGCTACGAATTTCTGCATTCTGTTCGCGAAGTCCTCCGGCTTGTCTTTCTACCAGCGAAACAGTATTACCGTCGTCCCCGGTTAGCGACAATGCCTGCAATAGAGAATCTCTGCCCCGGAAAAAAGCTGGATGCTGAGTCAGATAGTCTTCGACTTCGGAGGCAGTCAATGATGCAGACTCTTCCTTAGTATTTGTCATATGTGTAGCCTGCCTTCATAGACCCGACACGCAGGTCCGCTCATGTAGATGTCAGACTCGTTTCCCTCCCAGCGAATCAGTAGATCTCCTCCCGGTAGCGATACGGTAACTTCCTCATCGAGTAAGCCACGTAGTCGACCCGACACGACTGACGCACAGGCTCCGGTGCCGCAGGCAAGTGTTTCTCCCACGCCTCGTTCGTAAACTCTCAGCGCGATTTCGCTGCGTGACAGCACTTGCATGAAATTCACATTGACACGCTCAGGGAAGCGACTGTGTCCTTCAATCAAAGGCCCCAGTTTGGCAACCGGTGCCGACGCGACATCATCAACGGTGAGGACGGCGTGTGGGTTGCCGACGTTGATCGCTGATATACAAACCGGCTCAATGCTTTGGCACTGGTTTATGTTGGTCGGAATCGTCAGTTCATAAGTGATCTGGGGCTGCTCCGCCGAAAAAGGGATATGGTCAGGTTCAAGCCTGGGTGCACCCATATTGACCGTAATATTGCCGTCTTTTTCGAGCTTACAATCAATTCGCCCCGTATTGGTTTCGAGAGTTATATGGGTTTTGGTCGTAAGACCACGGTCACGGACAAACCGTGTCAGGCATCGAGCGCCATTACCACATTGTTCGACTTCTGAGCCGTCCGCATTGAATATGCGATAACGGAAATCGGCGGCCGGGTCACACGGTGGTCCCACAGTAAGGAGCTGGTCAAAGCCTATACCGAGACGCCTGTCGGCAAGCGCTCGTATTTGATCTTCGCCCAGGTGTAGATCCTGCGAGATGAGATCAAGCAGCATAAAATCGTTGCCAAGGCCGTGCATTTTTGTGAATCGTACTAACATGACGCTAGATTACTGCAGCGCTTTACTATTGCAAGCCTGTTCCACAACCAGGCATGAATGCTTACGTGGTTGCTGGGAGAATCCGTTCCAGTCTTATCTGATCTTCGATCGTTTCACGTTGCCTGACGCAAAAATGCTGAGATCCTGAAATGATGACTTCTGCCGCCCGGTTTCGAGAGTTGTAATTCGAGCTCATTACGAATCCGTAAGCACCGGAGGAACGAATCGCTATCAAGTCCCCAGCTTCGATCGCGAGTTCTCTATTATGAGCAAGAAAGTCTCCAGTCTCACAGACGGGCCCGACAACTGACCAGGTCTGTCGGTTGTTTCCTGGACTTACCTCCGAAACCTCCTGCCACGCGTCGTACAACGCTGGGCGAATCAGATCATTCATTGCAGCATCGACTATTGCGAAGTGATTTTCGTTGTTGTCTTTCAAGAGCTGTACACGCGAGAGCAAAACACCGGCATTTGCAACAATAGAACGACCGGGCTCGAAAAGCAGTCGGTGTTCATGTTTTCCCATGGCCTGGAGAACGGCACTTGCGTAAGAGGTCATCGGTATCGGCTCCTCATCCTTGTAACAGATGCCAAGACCACCACCCAGATCAATGTGTTCCAGAGCAATGCCCTCTTCTTCCAGATCGTCCACCAATTGCAATACTTCACTAAGCGCGTCAAGCATTGGGCTGAGGTCGGTGATCTGAGAACCGATGTGGCAATCGATGCCCACCATTTGCACGTTGTTTAGCGTCACGGCGTGGCGGTACATCTCTAACGCCGTTTCCCTGCTGACGCCAAACTTGTTTTTCTTTAGACCGGTTGCAATATAAGGGTGAGTGCCGGCGTCAACGTCTGGGTTAACGCGTACAGAGGTAGGCGCCACCAGATCCAGTTCAGCTGCGGTTTTTTGTATTAGCTCCAGCTCAGCAGTGGACTCGACATTGAAACAGCCAATACCTGCCTGGAGCGCCATGCGAATCTCCAGCTCGCTCTTCCCAACACCGGAAAAGACTATCTTCGCGGGATCTCCACCTGCTTTTAGGACGCGCTGCAGTTCTCCGCCGGAAACAATGTCGAAACCTGCACCTAATTCTGCCAGCAGGTTTAGTACTGCGATATTGGAGTTCGCTTTCACCGAATAGCAAACCAGGTGGGAATGCTCGCTAAAAGCGCCATCGAAGGCATTGTAGGCAGTTTCAATATCGGTCCTGCTATAGACATAGGTGGGTGTCCCGTATTCACGGGCTATCTCTGACAGCGACACGTCCTCCGCATGCAGTTCATTGTCTATGTATTGAAAACTAGACATCTTCTTCGTCCTGAGCGTCCTCTTCGGAAGTTGTTGTTTCTGTTTCCGCAGGCTCTTCCGGCAGATAGAGAGGTCCTTTCTGACCACAACCGGTCGTAAAGATGATCAGAAGGAAGATGAAGCATCCTCTCATGAGCGAAATGTCCACGGAAAAGCGTTGCAGTATACTTCTAAGCCCGGCGTAAGCAAAAAACCTGGAGCAAAACGAGTGCAGGATTCTGAATTCCACGGATTAGTGGATGAACTGTTCAACCGCATTGAAGATGACATTGATAGTCTGGATCAGGACGTTGACGTTGATGCGTCGGGAGATATTCTGACCATCGAGTTTGCGGATGGCACGACCGCTATCATTAGTCGGCAGATCGGCAACCATGAAGTCTGGGTTGCTGCTAAATCCGGCGGCTATCATCTTTTCCTCGACGAAAATCAGACTTGGCAATGTGCCGCGACGGGAGAGGATCTATCAGGCTTGTTGAGTCGTGTGATGAGCGAACAGACAGGAACTCAGGTTGCCGTCCTTAACTAGAGGCACGATGTTGGGTTTTAAGATGAGAACTAGTTAATCCGTTTGCGCGCATTTGTAATGGCGACGCGCACCATCTCGGGCGCTGTTCCACCCACGTGTGCCCTGGCATTAACTGACGCAGCAAGGGACAAGTCTACATCTGCTTCGATCAGGTTACTGTGCTTCTGTAACTCGGTAAGCGACAACTGGGCGAGATCGGTGTTCTTCTCAATGGCAAGTGCTACTAATTTGCCGACAACTTCATGAGCATCTCGAAATGGCAGTCCTTTGTTAACGAGATAATCGGCGAGATCAGTGGCCGTCGCGTGACCTCTGCGCGCAGCATCAATCATGTTGTCGCGCTTTGCCTCGATTGCGGGAATCATGTCGGCGTAAGCAGTCAGGCACATCATGACTGTATGTACTGAATCAAAAAGAGGTTCTTTGTCTTCCTGATTATCTTTATTGTATGCAAGCGGCTGGCCTTTCATGAGGGTCAGAAGCCCGGTGAGTGCACCGAAGACGCGTCCAGATTTACCGCGAACCAGTTCCGGGACATCGGGATTCTTTTTCTGGGGCATAATTGATGACCCGGTACAAAATCGGTCGGGCAGATCTACGAAATCAAACTGCGGAGAAGACCACAAGATGATCTCTTCAGCCCAACGAGAAAGATGCATCATGAGTATGCTTGCAGTAGCAACAAACTCGATGGCGAAATCTCTATCGCTCACGGCATCGAGTGAGTTCATCGCTATCTGCTCGAACCCCAACAGCTCTGCAGTCAGTTCTCGATCAATTGGGTAAGTGGTTCCGGCAAGTGCGGCTGCGCCCAGGGGCGATACATTGACTCGCTTGCGACAATCCTGGAAGCGCTCGCAGTCACGTTCGATCATTTCGAACCACGCCATCAGGTGATGACCAAAAGTCACGGGCTGAGCAACCTGCAGGTGGGTTGATCCGGGCATGATGGTATCTGCTTCGCGTTGGGCGAGATCGAGAATGCCCAGTTGTAGCTGACGAATCTTCTCCGATATCTGGTCGATCGCTGTTCTAACGTAAAGGCGAACATCGGTTGCAACCTGGTCATTACGAGAGCGACCCGTGTGTAATTTCTTTCCAGTATCGCCAATCAGGCCAGTGAGCGCTTGTTCGATATTCATATGGACGTCTTCAAGCGAGATGGACCACGCCATCTCACCAGACGCAATTTGCTCACCGATTTGAGCCAGTCCTCCGGTAATGTCTGACACTTCAGCGTCGGTAAGAATGCCGACCTTATTCAGCATTGTTGCGTGCGCAACGGAACCTTCGATGTCATATGACGCGAGTTGTTGATCGAACGTTACTGAGGCGGTAAACGCTTCTACAAAGGCGTCAGTGGCCTCACTGAATCGGCCGTCCCAGAGTTTTGTCTTGTCATTCATTTGAAGATTCGCCGGGGGTGTGTCGTTGGGCAGGCGAAGATTATAGCAGTTACCGTGTGAAATCCGCATAATCATCAAGCGTGTGTAATTGGACGGCCTGAGTGAAGGACGACGAGTTTTTCTACCGGATCTTTGCAACCAACAAAGCATTCTGTTTTTAGTGCTGGTGACTGAGCTACTGGTATTTGTGTTAGTACTGGCAGGAGGGAGCCTTGTAAATTTTTCATAGAGCCAGCTTGGTCTGGCGTCATTATTTGTACAGTGGACTGTATTAGCCTCGGCGGCTTTGTTGTGCAACTTAAGAACCTGGTTGGCGAGTCAGGCGCTCATTAAGTCCGTAGCTATTGCATATGGCCGGGTCCTGGCAACTGCACTCGTGTTTAGCGTGATTGGAGAGTTTATCCTGCTTCGTGTAGAGGCATGGAGTTTGGAAACGACGGGCAGGGTCATCCGCAACCTGATAATTGCTGCGATCATGAGTGGCATCGCGTTTAGATATTTTTTCCTCCAGTACCAGTTGCGCCGCGAGGAACAGGCAGAGCTGAATTCTCGTATCCAGGCACTGCAATCGCGGATTCAACCTCACTTTCTTTTCAACAGCATGAATATCATTGCGCGCCTCATTAGCGTCGATCCCGAGGTAGCGGAGCGCGTGGTGGAAGACTTGTGGGAGTTGTTCCGCGCCAGCTTGAGCGACATGACAAATGAGCCTGTCCCCTTGGCTGAGGAACTTGCTCTGTGCGAAAAGTACGCGAACATTGAAAGCCTGCGCCTGGATGATCGTCTGGCAATTGAATGGCGGGTCGAAGTAGATACCCGGCAGGTACGTATTCTCTTGTTGACGCTACAGCCGTTACTCGAGAATGCCATCTATCACGGCTTCCAGCCTTTACCAGAAGGCGGGCTCGTATCTGTGGAGATTCAAGAAGACCAGGGTAGGCTGGAAATCACTATCACCAACCCTGCGGTGTTGGAGGATCATTCCCGTGAGGGGGGTAATCGCATGGCACTCGAGAATATTTGACATCGCCTGGTAGCTGTCTACGGCAATCGAGCGGAGGTTGTGTCTGAACAGGACGAGCAATATTTTCGTACGATCGTTCGTTATCCGTTGGCAGCTGGGGAAGGATAAAAAATCATATAAAACAAGCAGATATATAGTTTTCGTCGTTGCAATAGCCATTTCTGTGAGCTGTGTCACAATTTTTCAACTTAATCAGGTTATTTTCATTTTTGTGCAGTACGTCGCAGTTTTGTAGCCAAAAAGGAGTAATTTAGGGTGCTATGGAATTCCTTCGCTTGAAGGAACAGTCATTCACCAGCGAGGTTTAAGAACGATGAAAGTGCTTGTAGTTGATGACGAAAAACTCGCACGCGAGCGGTTGCAAAGGATGGTCTCCACATTGGATAACTATGATGTTGTGGCCGAAGCATGCTCAGGTGACTAGGCGGTAAGGAAAGCGGTAGAACACACCCCGGATATTGTCCTTCTGGATATACGTATGCCTGGTAGCGATGGAATGCAGGCGGCTGAACAGTTGGCCAGCCTGGCATCACCTCCGGCGGTAATCTTCTGCACAGCGTTTTCCGATCATGCGATAGAAGCTTTTGATGTCCACGCGGCAGGGTATCTGCTTAAGCCAATTCGTCGAGATACCTTGATCGAAACGTTGGGTAAAATTGGTACTGTTAATTCAGTGCAGCGGCGAATGGTTACAGGTGAAGAAAGCGTCTCTGATGATTGTCGAGCACGCACTCATATCAGCGCGAAAACTCGTAGGGGTATCGAGTTGATCCCGATATCAGAGGTTCGTTTCTTTCAGGCCGATCACAAATACGTCACTGTTCGCCACGAGGGTGGTGAAGTGTTGATCGACGATACACTCAGGGACCTTGAAAATGAGTTCGGTGGAAAGCTGGTCAGGATTCATCGGAATGCGCTTGTTATGACTTATCACCTCGAAGGACTCGAACGTGATATGACCGGACATTACCGCGTGCGGATGAGAGGTGTTGACGAGAAACTTGATGTCAGTCGGCGCCACGTGTCAGGACTACGTCGGCTCGTCCAGATGCTATAACTTTTCGCACAGAGTAATCGGAAGGCGTCGGGGTGTCTCCTCCGATTGTTCCTCATGGAATCCAAGACGCGGGGTAGCTAATCCCGAGCTGAATCATCAGGTAACTGTGCTACCCTTTGGCCAATCGGCTAGATACAAAAAGAATCATGTTACAAACATTGCGCATCGCTACCCGGCAAAGTGCACTCGCGCTGTGGCAGGCGAACTATGTTCGAAATGCCCTGGTTGACGCACATCCTTCGCTTGAAATAGAGATAGTTGGGTTTACAACCGAGGGCGATAGAAATCAGCTGACCTCGCTGAGTGAAATTGGTGGAAAGGGGCTGTTCATCAAGGAGCTTGAACAGGCGCTTTTGGATGGCGTTGCAGATATTGCTGTTCATTCCATGAAGGATGTTCCCGCCGAGTTACCTCCTGGACTAGAAATTGGTGCAATTTGCGAGAGAGCAGACCCTCGTGATGCGCTGGTCTCCAGAAATCACCAGGGTTTGTCGAGTCTTTCCGAGGGTTCCCGGATTGGAACCTCAAGTATGCGGCGCCGGCTGCAACTCGAGGCATCTTTCGCGAGTTTCGAATATGTGAATCTACGAGGAAATGTTGATACCAGGCTTAGCAAGCTCGAGGCAGGGGAATACGATGCGATCGTCCTGGCGGCGGCAGGATTACACCGATTGGGTTTGGGACAGAGGATTTCTGAATACATTAGCACGGACCTGTGTTTGCCTTCGGCAGGACAAGGGGCTGTGGGCATTGAATGCAGATCGGGTGATACCCCAGTAAAGGATGTGATCGCGTGTTTGAACCATGAGAAAACAGCGCTCTGCGTTGCTTGTGAGCGCGAAGTAACGCTTCGACTTGGGGCGAACTGCAATTTGCCCGTGGCGGTCCATGCCACACTGGAGGGAGAAGAAATCCAACTGCGTTCCTTTGTCAGTGATGACTCGGGCTTGGAGACCTTTCGTCGATCAGGCAGCGGTCCGTTGCAGGAAGGGTTTGATATAGCAAGTGAAGTAGCCAAGGGTCTATTGGCGGACGGCGCAGCCGACGTGCTAGGTGAATCGGGCTAGTGGCGGGAAAAGGCATCATACTTACCCGTCCTGCTGGATATAACGATTCTCTGATTCAAAGATTAACTTCTGAAGGACATCGTGTTTTTGAGAGGCCGTTGCTTTCGATTGAGCCATTACCCTTGGATGATAAGGCCAAACAACGGGTAGTTGATCTCGATCGATACGACGTAGTGGTGTTTGTTAGTCGTAATGCCGTCGTTCATGGCATGAAACACTTGCAAGCCTATTGGCCACAATGGCCATTGCGACTTGTCTGGTGTGCAATGGGACGGAGAACCGCAGACGACCTGCAGTCATACGATATTCAGGCGACTTTCCCTGAGAAGCAGGGAGCTGCGGGATTGGTCGACGAGATGGACTGGCATGCTGTTTCGCGAGTGTTGGTCGTTCGCGGCAAGGGCGGGCTTGAAACACTTCACGATGCGCTTGGCAGGTGGTCAATCACCGTGGATTATCTTGAGACCTATCAGCGCGTTGCGAAGTCTCATTCGGCTTTGCAGCAGGAAATCATCGACTTGCAGTTGGAAGTGGTTATTCTTACTTCCGGAGAGGCACTGAGTTCTTTGTGCAAGTCTGTTGATGCAAAGGTTCTTGGTAAACTGATCATCGTGGTGCCAACTGAGCGTGTTGCCTTGTTGGCGAGAGAATTTGGCCTCCGAAATTTACTTGTGTCTGGCAGTGTTAGCGATGATGCGGTGCTAACCATGCTTGCTTCGATCTAAGATTGGTTTGAACTATGACGGATGAACAGGATTTAGCGATTACAAGTCAGGAGAGTAACGCGAATGAAACGGAAGCAAAGCGCGGTATTGTGTGGTTTGCGATCATCCTTTCACTTGGCGCGCTCGGACTCTCTGGGTACGTAGGCTACATTTGGTATTCCACCCAGGAACCAGGCCAGGAGGTTATGCGTTTGACTGGAGAGGTTTCTCGGCTGCAGCAGCGCATTGATGAAAACAGATTGCAGGCGGTGCAAGAGCGCGATGCAGCGCTAGATTCCTACGCTAAGGGACATGAAACTCAGATTGACCTACTTCAGCAAAATCTGGACGCGCTACTTCAGAAAATTAATGCTGAAGGTAGTACAACCACACATGACTGGTTAGTCGCTGAAGTCGAATATCTGATTAGGATGGCGAGTCAGCGGGTGCTTATGGATAAGGACCCTACCGGGGCGATAGCGCTGTTGGCTGCGGCCGACGACATACTCCTTCAGGCCGAGAGCCTGACGAGCCATGAGCTAAGGTCAGCGATCGCGCAGGACATCGCGAACCTGCAGGCAGTTAATCAATTGGATATTGAAGGGATCTACTTGAAACTCGCGGCGCAGATCAGGCTGGTCGATGAGTTGAAACGCCCGGCCTATGAATTTAAACCACGATCTGAGCAGCAGGGAACCGAGGTTGCAGAGGATGCAGGACTGTTGGGACTAGCGACCCGGTTCGTAAGGAAGTTCACTTCAGTACTCCTAAAGTATTTAGATTTCCGGCGCGATACAGAGCAGATAGTGCCCATTCTACCCCCTGGCGAAGAATACTATTTGCGTCAAAACCTGGTCCTGTACCTGCAGCAGGCACAGATGGGATTGCTGAGGGGAAAGGCTGACGTATTCTCAACGTCTGTTGATGATGGGCTAGCCTGGCTGGATCGATTTTTTGATAGTGACCACACAGTAACTGCCGCCATGAGAAGTACCCTGGCTGAGATACAGGTAGTTGATGTAGAGCGAAATCTACCGGACGTTTCAGCGTCATTGCGGGAGGTGCGCAAACTGTCTCGTAGTTCCACACTGGTAGTGCAATGAAATACTCGCTGCTTATCGTACTGATATGCGTGGTGCTTGCGGGATGGATTGGCACCTTGATTGCACGAGACCCAGGATATGTCCTTATAGCGTATGAAAGCTATCGATTTCAGACCAGCCTGTGGATCATGCTGGCGATTTTGGTAGTGGTTGTCGTAGGGGCCTATTATCTGCTGCGTCTGCTCAGGCTTTTTGTTGTCGGCCCTGCCAATCTCAAAGGCTGGAGAACTTCTAGGAAGGTGCGTCGCGCGGATGATCTGACGCGCAAGGGGCTTTCCCTGCTGGCTGCAGGAGAATATGCGCGTGCTGAGAAGTATTTGCTCAGTGGTGCGCAAGATCATGCTAATCCAGGAACTTTCTACCTGGCAGCGGCAAAGGCTGCCGATGGACAGAAGAATAGCGAACAGAGAGAAGCCTTGTTGCGCATGGCATTGGAAGCAGACGATGAGTTATCTACTGCCGTGGCGATGAGTACAGCAGAGATGGCTGCCGGGCGTGGCGAATGGCAGCATAGCTTGAAGAATCTTGACAAACTACCGGTCACTAAAGCGGTTCTGGAACTCAAAAAGCATGCGCTGTATGAAAGTGGCGATTGGCGTGGGCTGTTAGCGTTGATGCCTGCGTTGCGAACGACCAAACTGGTGGATGATGATTTTGAGAAACGGATAGCGATGAACCATTTGTCGCAAGTTTCCCTCACTGATGGTGGTCGTACAGCGGTGATAAAAAAACTGTCTTCGGCAGTTAGGTATGACCCTGATATTGTGCTGTGTTATACGCGGTCTCTGACCGATGAACGTGCGGCGGAAATAAACCTAAGAAAGTCGATAAAACGTCAATGGCACGAGGACTATGCCAAGGCGTATGGGAAACTGGGAAGGGATACGCTGCAAACGAGAATCAAACACGCGGAATCCTGGCTGAAAAAACATGCAGGAAGTGCGGATTTGCATATGGCGCTTGCAACCATGTATGAAAAAGCCGGAGACCTCGATAAAGCAAGAGCAGCTTGTCAAAGAAGTATCGACGTATCGCCAACTCGTACTGCCGTGGAGATGATGGCTACGTTCCTGGCTGAAGATGGCGATCACCTGGCGAGCAATCGATATTTAAAGCAGGCCCTAACGCTGGGAACCTTAGTGGACGACGGCTAATCAACTACTTCTGCTACATCTATAGTTACGTCCTTGGCGCGTAGGAGAAAACATCTGAAAACATGTTTGCCTTGGGCATGCCCCGTGCAATAAATGAGTCCAGTGTTGCGTAAACCATGCCAGGGCCGCCGCTAACGTATACGATGACATCGGTCAGGTCGTCGAAATCTTTGAGTGCTGCGTCGCCGACCAGACCTGTTCGACCATTCCAGTCGGGGGATGTATCCGGTTCACTGACTACGGGTATGTATTCGAACACACTGTTATCGTGCGACCAGGCGTTGCACAGGTTGTCCAGATATAGGTCTGATTCTGCAAGGACACCCCAGTACAAAAATATCTGTCCCTCGTGGCCGATATGCATCAGGTACTCATAGATGCTTTTCATCTGCGTAATGCCGGTACTCGCGGCTAGTAGGATCAGGGTTTTGTCAGGTGGCGATTCAAGATAGCAGTCGCCCTTT
The DNA here is from genome assembly GCA_913045175.1 of uncultured Gammaproteobacteria bacterium. Taxonomy (GTDB): domain Bacteria; phylum Pseudomonadota; class Gammaproteobacteria; order Pseudomonadales; family Azotimanducaceae; genus UBA7455. The sequence goes on from CAJWQG010000004.1 coordinate 34,407, forward strand.
GGTGCCTCGATCTCAATTTTGTCTGCTTTATCAAGGAGTGCTTCGATTTCAACGGAGTCTTCGGAGTCGGGTGTGGGACGGACGTGTAGTTCAATTGACTCAGAAATATGGGGTGAGTTGGCAATTGAAAAAGGACAACGTTTGCCCGGGAGTATTACCTCCAGATACTGACCTGCTTTAAAACTGAGCGTTTGTCCTTCAGGGAGGTCCAGAACTACTCGGCGGGTATCGGTGTTGAAATATGTTATTGACGATATTGCGCAACTTAAGCGCTTTGACATCGGGTTAGTTTCTCTTCATCGATGAGAAAAACTCTTCATTGGTTTTCGACTTACGTAATTTGTCTAACAGAAACTCAATCGCAGCGAGGTCATCCATTTCATGAAGGATCTTCCGTAGGATCCAAACCTTTTGTAGTTGCTCGTCGGTCATCAGCAGATCTTCTTTACGCGTTCCGGAACGCCTGATGTTGATTGCAGGATAAACTCGTTTTTCCGCGATCTTTCTTTCCAGATGCAGTTCGAGGTTACCGGTACCTTTGAATTCTTCGTAGATCACCTCGTCCATCTTGGAGCCGGTGTCTATCAGGCAGGTCGCAATGATGGTTAAGCTTGCGCCCTCTTCCAGGTTTCTCGCTGCGCCGAAAAATCGCTTTGGTCGTTCAAGCGCGTGAGCATCAACACCACCCGTTAGTACTTTTCCGGAAGCAGGAATGACCGTGTTGTAGGCACGAGCGAGACGGGTAATCGAATCCAGTAGGATCACGACGTCAGTCTTATGCTCTACCAACCGCTTGGCTTTCTCGATGACCATCTCAGCTACCTGAACGTGACGAGACGGTGGCTCATCGAAAGTACTTGCAACGACTTCGCCACGCACCAGCCGCTGCATCTCGGTCACTTCTTCTGGACGTTCATCGATAAGTAGCACAATGAGATGACACTCCGGGTTGTTACGCATAATGGACTGCGCCACGTTTTGCAGGATCAGCGTTTTCCCTGCTTTCGGGGGTGAAACAATCAGTCCTCGCTGACCTTTTCCAATAGGAGCAGTTAGATCGATGATCCTGGCAGTGAGATCTTCCGTTGATCCGTTCCCTGCTTCCAGACAAAGGGGAATATCGGGATGAAGAGGAGTCAGGTTTTCGAACAGAATCTTGTTCTTCGATTCGTTTGGGTCAGCAAAATTGATCTTGTCGACCTTAAGTAGTGCAAAGTATCGTTCAGAATCCTTTGGTGGTCTGATCTTGCCGGATACTGTATCTCCTGTTCTCAGGTTAAATCGCCGGATCTGACTGGGAGAGACGTAGATATCGTCCGGTCCAGCAAGATAAGAGCTATCCGGTGATCTAAGGAAGCCAAAACCGTCCTGAAGAATTTCCAGGGTTCCATCGCCGAAGATAGACTCTCCGCTCTTAGCGTGTTTGCGCAGTACGCTGGCAATAATTTCTTGTTTTCTGGATCGACCCAGATTGTCCATGCCCATTTCGTGAGCAATTTCGAGAAGTTCAGGGATAGGTTTGGCTTTTAGATCAGTTAGATTCATGGTTAAGTTTTTTGAAGTTAGAAGAGAGTGAGCGCGACTGCGCAAGATTGTTAGTAATTAAGCTTGTTGTATTAAGAGCTAGAAATGAATTAGAAAGTGGGTGGATGATTACGAAGCGGTTTCAGAAAGAGGTTCGATCCATCAACAATGTCTGAATGGGCGTAAAATGCGATGTTTTGGGAGACTTGTCAACACTTTTTCGAAGGTTAAAAGCCACAAATCTCCCATACAGGGTCAGATATTGCTGTCAAGAAACGCCGTTAATTGCGATTTTGACAAGGCACCAACCTTGGTTGCTTCCACCGCGCCATTTTTGAAAAGCATGAGCGTTGGAATGCCCCGGATTCCATATTTTGGTGGCGTATCCCCGTTTTCATCAATGTCGAGTTTACAAATTTTCATTTTCCCGTCGTACTCGGATGCAATTTCTTCCAGTACTGGTGCAATGACCTTACATGGGCCACACCATTCGGCCCAATAATCTACAAGGACGGGTAAATCGGAATTGAGTACTTCACTTTCGAAAGTATCATCAGAGACATGATTAATGTCTGACATTATTTCTCCAAAAATCTAGACGGGTTTATAAGGGTTGTATCCTAAGCTGCCGTTAACTTTTTAACAATCCCAATTGAAAAACTCGGTTGGATTATTGCTTATGTTCGTAACGATGGTGCAATCTTTTTAGCGAAATAGGTCAATATCGCGTCTGAACCAGCGCGTTTCATAGACAACAATGACTCGTAAATGACCTTGTCTTCTAACCATCCGTTCTGAATTGCAGCGGTGAGCATCGCGTATTCACCACTAACCTGATAGACCATTGTGGGAACCCCAAATTCGTCTTTAACCCGTCGAACGATATCCAGATAGGGCATACCAGGTTTGATCATCACCATATCGGCGCCTTCCTCCAGATCCAGGGCAACTTCTTGAAGGGCTTCGTCGCTATTGGCTACGTCCATTTGATAGGTATGTTTATTTCCGCTACCGAGATTTGAAGCGGAACCCACCGCGTCTCTGAAGGGCCCGTAGAATGATGAAGAGTACTTGGCTGAATAGGCAAGTATCTTGGTATTGACGAACCCAGACTGTTCCAGTGCTCCACGAATCCTGCCAATGCGACCATCCATCATATCCGATGGCGCAATTACATCGACCCCCGCTGCTGCCTGGGACAAGGCCTGTTTTGTCAGTGTATCCAACGTCACGTCGTTAAGGATATAGCCGCTATCATCAACGATGCCGTCCTGCCCATGAGAGGTATATGGATCTAGTGCGACGTCAGCCATAACGCCGAGGTCAGGAAACTGTGCTTTGATTGCAGAAATTGCAGTTTGCACCAATCCGTTCGCGTTGTAGGCCTCTTCACCCTCCAAGGACTTCTTTTCGGTTGGAACGAGTGGAAACAAGGCGACCATGGGAATCCCGAGTTCGACGATCTCCTGACAATCCGTAAGGAGTTTGTCCATGGTCATACGCTCAATGCCTGGCATGCTTGCTACTTTCTCAGTCTGGTTCTCTCCCTCGATAACGAAAACCGGATAGATCAGATCATCAGGGGTGAGCGTCGTTTCCCGCATCAGGCGTCGCGAGAATTCGTGGCTGCGCATTCTGCGCATTCGAGTAACTGGGAACTTTCTGGTCATACATTCTTCCTTTTGCGTCATTATCCCAGCGTGTCGGCAAGTTGTCATTGACTGGCTGTAGCAACCCCGGTTTAATCCCTGCGATATCCTGCTTGTCTTTTCGGAAGTCTATGAAATTTGGCATCTTCTATGAGCACCAGTTACCCAAACCCTGGGGTGAAGGCAAAGAATTAAAGCTATTTCAGGATGCGTTGGAGCAGGTCGAGCTCGCTGATCGTATTGGTATTGATTACGCGTGGGAAGTTGAACATCATTTTCTAGAGGAATATTCACATTCCTCGGCACCGGAAATTTTTCTTGCAGCCGCATCCCAGCGCACGAAGAATATTAGGCTGGGGCATGGTATTCGCCAGGTTATTACCAATTATAACCACCCTGTCAGAACGGCAGAATGTATAGCCACCCTTGATTTAGTGTCCAATGGCAGGGTCGAATTTGGCACTGGTGAGTCCTCAGCTATATTGGAGCTGGGCGGGTTTGATATTCCCGTGGCTTCCAAGCGAGAGCAATATCTTGAGGCCACGGAACAGATAGCCAATATGCTGGCAATGGACCCGTATCCAGGCTACCAGGGTAAATATTTCGACATGCCTTGCAGGAACGTGGTACCGAAATCCGTACAGAAGCCCCACCCTCCCTTGTGGGTAGCCTGTTCGAATCGAGAGACCATAAAAATGGCTGCCAGACTTGGTATAGGGGCACTTACGTTTGCGTTTGTCGACCCCCTGGACGCAAAGCACTGGGTGGACGAGTACTACAGCATTATCAAGAGCGATCAGTGTGTACCAATTGGACATTCGATTAACCCTAATATCTGCATGGTGACCAGCCTTTCGTTGCATGAGGATCGGCAAGAAGCGGTTGATAGGGGGCTCGAGGGCTTCGAATTTTTTGGTTTCGCCCTTGGCTCACTGTATGGGTTTGGCGAGCACAAACCAGGAAGAACCAATCTGTTTGAACAATTCCGTGCGGTACGAGAGCAGCGGTTGGAAGAAAACCCAATCGACATCTCCAGAGCGCTGGCTGCCGAGCGCGGAGGTATTGGTACGCCGGAAGATATGCGCAAGCACTTGCGAAAATTCGAGGAAGTGGGAGTCGATCAGGTCACTTTCATACAGCAGGCTGGCATGAACAAACATGAGCGCATCTGTGAATCCCTGGCGCTTTTTGGTCAGGAGGTCTTGCCTGAGTTCAAAGAACGGGAAGTAGCCAGAGAAACTAAGAAGGCTGAGGAACTCGCGCCTTACATCGACGCTGCGATGCAGCGTAAAAAATATATAGAACCACTTGCGGATAAAGACATCCCAGTTTTCCCGGCACTGGGACGCTCGATAGTTGAAGGTGAAGCGGACCCAAACAAAGTTGCTGATTCCTGAAGCCTGCCAGCAAGGTCTACGATTTATCGTGCGTCTCCAACTGAGCAGACAAATCCAACCACTGGGTTTCAATGTCTTCGATTTGAGATTTTAGTTCCAGCTGATCTTTCAGGAGTTGCTGAACGCTAACGCCCTGATCCCGCGTATAGATGTCGGGATTCGAAAGTCTTGTCTCAATATCCGCCAGCTTTCTAGACAGCCGCTCGAGTCGTTGATCGAGGGTTTTAATTTTGGTTCGCAGTTGTCTTGCCGCTTTATGGGTCGTTGGCTTTGGCTTGTCGATAGCAGCTGGAGGTGAAACTATCGGCTTTTCGCCAAATAATTTTGCGCGGTAATCCTGCAGGTCACCGGCATAGCGTTGCACTCCACCATCATCAACCAGCAGGAATTCATCGACTGTATTTGCAAGAATATGTCTGTCGTGTGAAATCAGGACGATGGCGCCAGGGAACTCTTGTAGCGCAATGGTTAGTGCCTGACACATTTCCATATCCAGGTGGTTGGTAGGCTCGTCCAGGAGCAAAACATTGGGCTCCTGATAGGCGATTATGGCAAGCGCCAGTCGGGCTTTCTCACCACCTGAAAAAGACGCAACCGGTTCGCTAATTCGGTCACCACGGAAGTCATAGCCTCCAAGATAGTCCCGCACCCTCTGTTCCGTTGCATTCTCGTTCAGCGATTGGATGTGAATGAACGCGGATTGTTCCAGGTGAAGGTTTTCTACCTGTTGTTGTGAGTAGTATCCGCGTTTGAGATTGGTGCCAAATATCAGCTTTCCTCCCATCAGGTTGAGCTGCCCTGCAAGGCTACGCATCAGTGTAGATTTACCCGCGCCGTTATGTCCCAGGAGCCCCAATCTGTCTCCTGGGTGCAGGTTCAGGCGAATATCTTTCAGGATTGCGTGGTCGTAACCAAGCTCTGCGTCCTCCAGTGTGATGAGAGGATCCGATATCTTGCCACTACTGGGTATTTCGAACCGGAATGGTGAATCAATGTGCGCTGGCGCAATGTGTGCCATTCGTGCGAGCGCCTTTAACCGACTTTGCGCCTGCCTTGCTTTGGTTGCTTTAGCTCGAAATCTTCGGATGAAATCCTGCATGTGTTCAATTTCGCGCTGTTGCCGTGCATAGTTACTTTGTTGTTCAGCCAGTCGCGCTGCTTTGATTGTTTCAAACTGACTATAGTTACCAGGAAATAACTCGATGGACTGTTGATGCAAATACGCGATCTGATCAACGCACTCATCCAGAAATGCCCTATCGTGTGAAATCAACAACAGAGTGCCAGTGTAGTGGTTAATCCAGTCTGACAGCCAAAGGATCGTGTCCAGATCAAGGTGGTTGGTGGGCTCGTCCAGAAGCAGCAGGTCGGAAGGCTTCATTAAAGTGCGAGCTAGATTCAGACGTATCTGCCAACCGCCAGAGAACGCGCTCACAGGTTGCTGGAGTTCTTCCTGCTTGAATCCAAGCCCAATCATCAGTTTTTCAGCGCGCGCCCTCGCGGCGTAGCCATCTATTGCAGCCATAGCTTCATGCAGCTCTGCAACCTGTTCAAAACGTTCAAGTTTCTCGGCTTTGGCTAGTGCTTCACTGATCGAAACGAAGTCGATATCCCCTTCTAATACGTAGTTTACTGCTGGCTGGTCCGTATTGGAGGTCTCCTGCTCCATATAGGCCAGGCGGGTACCTTTTGGTAGATCGAAGTTCCCTTCGTCGGACTCAAATATGCCCGTAATCATCTGAAAAAGGCTGGTCTTACCACTACCGTTGGCACCAACGAGGCCCACCTTTGCGCCTTTACCAATGGTAAATGAGACGTTGGCGAACAGCAGTTGGCTACCGCGGCGTAGAGCGAGGTTGGTAAATGTCAGCACGCGACAATATTACTGCAAAGTCATTTGATTTTTCGCTTTGGGTTAGTAATGCTCACTTGAAATTCCGTGGAGAGAAAAATCATGATGATCAAGCTGATGATCCTGATCGTGATACTTGCTTGTATCGGTCCTTTCTTCATTAAGGGACCTGATGGTCAGCCACTGGCGACGTTAGAAGACTGGAAGATGGATCTGCCGGACTCCCCCATGGACTTGTTGCCTGATTCGGCCCAGGAATCTGTACCGGATGTTCCTGAAGTGACGGAAGTGACGGAAGTGTACAGGTGGCAAGACGAAAACGGTGTTTGGCAGTTTTCTAATAATCCAAATGATGCGCCTGGTGCTGAAGTTATGGCGCTGGACGGAAAGATTAACATTATTGAATCTGCCCAATTGCCGCCGACATCGTCACCAGACACTCGCAAGTCGATACCATCATCGATTCCCAGTGTCGCTACCGTGGCGCCAGGACAAGCGGCGGAACTAATGGAAACGGTAACGAATCTGCAAGATACGATCGATCAACGTAAGGCAGATATGGATACAATTTCAGGGATGAAGCGTTAACTGAGTCTGGGTTTGATAATCTGGAACAGGCTAATCGCGATCAGCCCTATAAAGCCAATGAGTGTCCATCCGGGAATGCTTATTCCAAAAAGAGTCCACAAAACCTCGGCACAAGATCCATCTCCTGTCAGAATCATCGAGAGCACTTCAGTTAACGGAAACACATCCATCAGGTAATCCAGACCGGGTCCGCATGCGGGCACTTCATCCTTGGGCAGGTTCTGTAGCCAAAGCTGGCGTACAGCAAGCGCCGCGCCAAGGCTGGCTGTAATCACGCCGACGCTGCCAAAAATGCGTATGCCTTTGATTCCTGGGTTGAACAGTGCGGCTATCAAAGCGACCACTCCGGTGGTGATGACTGCAACGCGTTGCAGGATACATAGTGGGCAAGGTTCGAGGGCCATCGCGTGTTCCATGTAAAGAGCGACCAGTATCAGAAAAATACATCCTGAAAAGACAAGGTAGTTGATGTTGCGGGAGTTAGGAATAGTCACAGTGTGTTCCGTACGCCAGCTGTTTATTGTGCTGCTCTACCCAGTCGCTGGCGAATTTCTGTAGTGCCGGGAAGAAAGCCATGAAATCTGATTCCAGAGAATTTTTATGTTTCTCAAATTGTGTAAAGCCTGAGGCGAGCGGATTCTTGCGCTTTAGTCTTCCAGATAGGTATACAAAAGAGCGCTCGATAAAATCGGGACTTCCATAGTGTTCCATGGATTTGGACCTCTGCATTCGCAGTGTTCTTTCTTTTGCTGGTGCGGAAAGATATTGATGGTAATCCATTACTTCTCCCAGTGAAGTTTGACAAAAGTCTTCAAGGGATCTTTGATCAAACGAGCGCCAATGAACTGCAAGAAAGTGATCATAGACAATATCAGTGATTATGCCTCCATAGCGCCTGTAGGGTGCATCAAGTCTCGCGTGACTGGATGTAACAACGGGGTGAGAGTCGGTGTATGCATCAATTGCTCTATGCAGGCGAATCCCGGTCTCAATCCCTGCGTCGAACTGACCATTCAATCTTCCTTTAACGTGATCGGCCAGAAGATTCCCCACCAGCAACTTGGGGTGTCCGCTTGCTAACTTAAAGTGCGCAAGGTGATTCACTGGCTGTTGAGCATGGCCTGATAGACCGCCTCATAGTCGCTTTGTATTTGATCCAGGTACTGCGCAAAGGGTGGTTCCGACTTTGCGTCGATTTTCTGTTGTGCCTTGAGTGACTCATGTGCCATCGCGGAAAGATATTCATAGTCGGCTTTACTTAATGGGTTTGCGTGGAAAAAATCCCGGTGTTTCTGCGCCAGCGCTAATCCTAAATCGTGAAAAGACCTACCCTGCATATCGTCTATCATTCGTGCACTTGTCGTTAGTTCCGGATGCTCAAGTTTCTGCCTTTGTGTCTCGAGCGACATATGGAAATCATCGCTTCCGCCTAGTCGATCAAGTACGTCTGCAATACCCATAAGGTCGTCCATAATCGAATTACCCCACTCTCTTAGAGAACGCCTACTACCCATGTCGTCGAGGTCAGCCGTATTACTTCGTCCTTCATAAACGACTGTCTTCATATTCGCCTCGACAGATGCGCAAAGCACGTCGTCATGTATTGGACTGGGACTGAACAAGTTGTGAACCAACAACATATCCAGGAAGTTAATGGTTTCTGCGTCAATTCCTACCGGTGCGTACGGGTTGACATCTAAGAGACGGACCTCGATGTACTCAACCCCATCCTTTTGTAGAACTTCGAGAAGATTGGCGCCTGGCGGCGGAACCCTTTTCGCCCGTATCGATGTATAGAACTCCGCTTCAGATTGAAGGATGTTGGGATTAACCTGAATCGTATCCTTGTTCGGCTGGTCATAATTTTCATATTTTGTACAGATTGCTTCCGCTAACGTCAAAAGGTAGTTGTCCAGCGAGTTGTAACAGATGTTGAGTAGACCGGACTGAGTAGCGCTCTGGTATCCGAGCCCGCCATTACGTAGCGAAGTGGCGTTAGGGCCGTACCAGGTTGCGTCGTCTAATTTACGGAGGAGGTTATCCTTCCGTTGTTCGCTAACAAAGGTGTCCGATACGGCCGGAGAGGCACCAAAGAGATAAGTTGGTAGCCAGGATAGTCGACGAAAATTGCGCATCAGATCAAAATATCGTCGAGAGCGGAAATCACACATAGTGTCACTGGTCTGTTCCAGTTCGTGGAGTGCTTTCCAAAAGGAATCTCGAAACGAGAAATTGTAATGGATGGCACAGATCGTCTGCATAGTACGTCCGTATCGATAACCAAGTCCGCTGCGGTAAGTTTCTTTGAGTTTTGCAAGATTGGAACTGCCGTAACGGGCCAGAGGAATGTTGGCATCCGGAGGTGGCGCGCACGGCATGCTTGCGGGCCATAAGATCTCGTCCTGCAGGCCGTCGCTTACAAAAACGTGAATATTGTTTAGTTGTCTAAGTGCGTCTTCCGTGGTGTCGCATACCGGAGTGATTAACTCCAATTGGGACTCCGAAAAATCGGTTGTAATCCTGGGATGGCATAACTTCGACCCGAGAAACTGATGGTGATCGGTTGTAGCGAGTTGGCCGCCAGGGCCGGTACGCAGTGTTTCTCGTTCGAGACCTCGTTGAAAGCAAAGCGAACTGCTATCCAGACGTGCAATCGAGTTTAGTACATCGAGCATAAATGGGCCTAGCGAAGGTTCCTTTCGCGAAACTTGTGTATGAGCCGCCTGTCTCGCTTGTTGGGTCTGCTTTGGGTTATCAGTGAACCGGTGGCTTTCCTCTGGAGGCCTGCGAGTTCTCGCTTCTCGAGGCTCTCAGGTGTTTCTTCGTAAAGATGTTGGGCGATAGGCGCCCCGCTTCTTTTGTCGGAAAGCCCTTTGACGATAACTGTCTTTTCATCCCAACCCTGGCGAATGACAAGCTCGTCGTCTATCGCCAGATTCTTACTCGGTTTACTACGAGCGCCGTTAAGATGAACTTTTCCGCCCGCGATTGCATCCTTGGCTCGCGCTCTGCTTTTAAAAAAGCGCGCTGCCCAAAGCCAGGTATCAAGTCTAACGCTACTCACGATAAGGCGCTCTCGGTCAGTTCTGACAGATCATCCATGACTGGAAATTGAGTGACAGGCGTTATGTCTCGTCGAGAATCGGGTTTGCCGATGCATAACTGATACGCGATCCCGGACTGTTGAGCAGCTTCAAGAACGTCAACATTATCATCGATGAGCATGGTGGTTGGTTGGTTGAGATTCCTGTCTTTTATCAGCTGGTGCCAGAATCTTGTTCTCTCTTTTGGAACACCATAGTCGTGGCTGCTGATCATATCTGGTAGTAAATCCAGCAGGCCTGTGTGTTGGTGTTTCAACGCAATTACATCATGGTGGGCATTGGTAACCAAAATGACATCGAGGTGCATAGATTCTAGGTGTTGAAGGAATTGCAGTGCGCCTTCACGGTACTGAATAAGATGTGTGACCTCCTTCTTTAGCGCGAGGATGTCCACCTCAAATTCGCTCGACCAGTGGTCGGTACAGTACCAGTTAAGGTTCCCATGCTCTCTTGCAAGAGTTTCGTGGACATGCGTGCGAGCTTCATCACCGGGCATGTCGTGAATCTCCGCGTATCGCTGATGTAGGTAATGGTTCCAGAAATAATTATCGAAATTAAGGTCCAGAAGCGTCCCGTCCATATCGAGTAGCAATGTTGAGATGTCAGAGAGGTTTGGAATCTGCATCGAGATCAACTATTGGTTTGAGGCGTGATCTTACCACTAATGAAAGCTACGGGTCGGTTGTTAGAGCTAGCAGTATGGTGTTCAATGTGCAGTCAATTTGAATGCGATCCTGTGATGTCTGACTTACTACACTCTATGATGGCGATCAGCCGAGAGGCCGGCGCTGCAATTCTAGATATCTACGGTGAAGATGACTTTGGGATCGAGCTTAAGGATGATGATTCACCATTGACCAGAGCGGACCTTGCTGCGCATCAGATTATTGTGAGCGGGTTGGAGAAGCTGGCACCCGACATTCCAATATTGTCTGAGGAGTCAGAGTCGATTGACTATGACACGCGGCGCCAATGGAACCGATATTTCCTGGTCGACCCATTGGATGGAACCAAGGAGTTTATCAATCGCAATGGTGAGTTTACGGTGAACATTGCGCTTATTGATGATGGAGTACCGGTGCTCGGGGTCGTCTTTGTGCCTGTAAAAGATGTTTTGTATGCCGGTAATCAGCTTGATGACCCCTGTGCTTTTTTAATCGTTGATGGTCGGACTACCGTGATCAACTCTCGCGCTATAGATAAAAATCAAGCCCTGGCCCTTGTTGCCAGCCGAAGACATGGCGGAGAGGCAACCAGTTCGTTTATTGCAAACCTGACCCCACACTTCCCGGATATCGAAACGACTAATATGGGGAGTTCACTAAAGCTATGTCTTGTCGCATCGGGTGAGGCGGACATCTACCCAAGACTTGCGCCGACTTCAGAATGGGATACAGCTTCCGCACAGGCAGTTGTGGAAGCAGCGGGCGGCGTGGTACTCGACCTTTCGCTTAAGCCGCTGAGGTACAACACTAAGGCGGATATATTGAATCCCCACTTTTTAGTGTTGGGTGATGCCGGTTTTGAATGGTCAGCAATTTTATAGCCGGTTTCTTGAGTTCAATTCAATTTGGGCAAGATGTGGCGCCGTTGGGCCCAGACACTGGCCTGCAAGAAAACCAATATGCACGATATTGGTGAGTGTCGGTCGTCAGGGCATCTTTATTGCCCTTTAAGGGTTCAGTATTTCAGAGGCCTGGAATGGCGCTGTCTATCGTAGATTGCTGCAATTTTTTTACCCTATGAGCTATAACGCGGGAAGGTATTGATGTCTACCTGATGTTAAATCTTCTGTAGAGCTTTAAAAATGGGGGTTTTCAGGGTGGTTGGTCTCAGCTAGCCAAGCTGTACGCGCATCCTTCCTGCCGAGGAGAATACTGTATATACATACAGCTTTAGCTAGCGAGGTTGACTAATATAACCGCAATGAAAACCAAATTAAAGTCGACAAAAATGGAGATTCCTGTTGTCTTTGTGCCTTGACATTTAGGAATTTGATCTAAAGTTTTGAATTACTGAAGGAAAAGTTTCTCAGTTGCTCACATTGAATTTCTCAATATCTAACCTGAAAATATTCATGCGATACAAGCACTTTCAAGGCACGCAAATTGCTATATATTTAGTAACTTCATGAGTAACGGCATTCAATTTGAAACTGAGTACGCTGGGCGTGTCAGCTCAGGAAGCGACAAAAGGTAATTTTTGATACCTGAACGGTGACAAATTTTTCTTTTTTTTGAAATAGTTATGGACAATTCTGGGGTATGAATTGATAATACGCGGCGTGATCACATGTAGACCTGATAGACCCCTAGCGCAGGCTATTATAAGTGAACATTCGGTATATGTACACCACTGGCCTATTTAACCCTTTAATTCTCGGCATTTGGTGCCATATAAGCCTTCTATGCGAGGAGGTTTTTTCACTAGATTTATTAATATTCGACAACCGCCAAGTCAAACTAATGGAGTCCATGGCCTATGACTAACAATGGTAGTGAAGGAGATTTCGATTCGATCCTCGAGGATGAGTCTCTGGATGGTACGCCGGACGATATTGAAACCCTCGATGTTCTTTCTGAGCGGGAGTCGTTACTCGACAGTGACGACGATGACGAAAAAGAATCCGAGACGTCGAAACTCAAAATCCTGATCAACAAAGGAAAGGAACAGGGATACCTCACCTACGATCAATTAACGGAAACCCTTCCGAAAAGCATCGAAGAGTCGGACGACTTTGAGAATATCGTGCAGATGTTCGAAGAGATGGGCATCTCAATATACGAGGTGGCACCTGCGGAAACGGAGATGAAGGAAGGTGGTGAGGAACCCATCAATGTAGATACCGCGCTATCGATTGACGTTAGCGGAAAGACCATGGACCCGGTGCGCATGTATATGCGTGAAATGGGTACAGTACCTTTACTTACCCGAGAAGGCGAGATCGAGATAGCTAAACGAATCGAAGAGGGTATTCGTGAAACCATGTCGATACTGGCGCGTTATCCCGATACGGTCGAAAGGGTCCTGGCGGAGTACGACAGGGTCGTTGAAGAAGAGGGCGATGTTGGCGTCATCATCAGTGGCTTTCTCGATCCGGAAGATGAAATTCCGGACATGTCGAAGCTCGCGGCAGCTAAGTCCAGCGGAAACTATCAAGCGGATGAGGAAGAGGAAGCAAAAGGACCCGATTTGAACCTTGTTCACAAACGATTCAAGGATCTGGGTAAAGCCTATAAAAAGTCTCAAAAGCTGATAGCTAAGGAAGGCCGTAAGGCTGCGAAAACGAAGAAGGGGCTGGACGAACTGGGGGACGCATTTGGTCTGTTTAAGCTCGTACCGGCTCAGATGGACCCGATTCTGGAACTGGTTCGCGCAGACCAACAGAAAATCCGCACTCAGGAAAAGCTGATTCGGGATTTGTGCATCAACAAGTCCAAGATGCCAAGAGATGAGTTCATCAAGGGCTTCACCAAAAATGAAACGAACGTAGACTGGGTTGATACGCTTATTGCCGAGGGCAAGGACTATTCGGAGCAACTGCAGCGATACCGGGTATCTATTCGCCATGGTCACAAGACCATCAAGCGCATATCTGATCGTACTGGCGTTGAAATCGATGAGATTAAGGATATCAATCGTCGACTATTTGTAGCGGCAGGTAAGACGCGTGCTGCGAAGAAAGACATGATTGAGGCCAACTTGAGACTGGTGATTTCGATTGCGAAGAAATACACCAACCGCGGACTTCACTTCCTTGATCTAATACAGGAAGGCAACATTGGCCTTATGAAGGCGGTGGATAAGTTTGAATATCGTCGTGGCTTCAAGTTTTCGACCTATGCAACCTGGTGGATTCGACAGGCTATAACCCGCTCGATTTCAGATCTGGCGCGTACCATTCGTGTACCAGTGCATATGATGGAGACGGTGAACAAACTCAACCGTTTGACTCGCCAACTCATTCAGGAACTGGGTAGAAGCCCGACCATCGAGGAGCTCTCCATTAAGATGGATCTGCCGGAAGACAAAGTGCTTAAAGCACTTGATGTCGCCAAGCAGCCTATTTCTCTTGAGACTCCTGTAGGAGAGGACGACGATTCGACCATGTGGAATCTTGTCAGTGACACTTCTGTAGAGTCACCGATGGAACACGCGACGGATGAGGGGCTGAAAGAAACGACCACCAACGTGTTGACAGCGTTGACTGATCGCGAGGCCAAGGTTCTTCGTATGCGGTTCGGTATCGATATGAATACCGATCACACGTTGGAGGAAGTAGGTCGTCAATTCTCAGTCACACGAGAGCGTATCAGACAGATCGAGGCCAAGGCACTTCGCAAGTTGCGCAACCCGGCCCGCTCGGAGCAATTACGTAGCTTTATAGACGGTTGATAGCCGAGTTAACTAGGCAGATATTCACCGGTCGTCCAATCTGGATGACCGGTCTGCTGCTGTTTTGTGCCTACATGACGTTCATCTATATGCCGTTTGATTTGTTCTATAAACCGGTAGCCGAAGACGAAGAAATTTGGTTTGGCATCACGCTGCATGGCTGGGCGGCCAAGGCAACCGAGCCGCTGCACTGGGCAATCTATGGTGCTGTTTTCTATGGATTCCTTAAGATGAAACACTGGATGCATCCCTGGGCGGCTTTGTATGTTGCGCAGGTGGCCATTGCGATGTTTGTCTTTCCCATAGTAAATGACCCCGGCAACCTTGGCTCCGGCCTCATTGCCGGTACCGTGTTCATGCTATTGGGTATCGCGCTCTTTAACGCCAAGGACGAGTGGCGTCCACCCCCTGCATCGTGATAGTTTTCCTGTTCTCGCATTGACTGCTGGGAGCGGCGATGAATTTTGAATTCTCTGATGAACAAAACCTTTTGCGCGAGCAAGCGCGCGGATTCCTTGGCGATAACTGCGGAACCAAGGTGGTGCGTAACATACTGGAAGGGGATAATTCCTACGACCAGGATCTTTGGCGGCAGATCGTCGAGATGGGCTGGACCGCCGCGGTCATTCCCGAAGAGTATGACGGGCTTGGCCTGGGTTACCTAGAACTTTCAGTCATAGCGGAGGAGCTAGGACGGGTATACGCACCAGTGCCCTTCTCGTCATCTGTATATCTTGCCTCTGAGGCGATTCTTGCGGCGGGTAGCGATGCACAGAAAGAAGCATGGCTACCCAAACTGGCGAGTGGTAATACCATAGGGTGTTTTGCGCTGGTTGAGGGTCCGGGCCAGTCGAGCGAAGCGAACATATCGGCGAGCGTAGAGGGTGGTACTCTGACGGGCACTAAACTGCCAGTCGCTGATGGTGATATCGCCGATGTCGCTGTTGTTATTGCCAAACAAAATGATTCGGTCTCAGCGTTTCTGGTCGACTTGACCGCAAGTGGTGTTTCCAGGCAGGCAGTGTCGACGATCGATCCCACCCGATCTCATGCAAAGATTGAATTTTCCGGTGCGGCTGCAGAACTGCTGGGTGAAGAAGATCAGGGGTGGGCGCTGGTTGAAAAGATTTATGACAGAGCCGCTGTCTTGTTTGCCTGGGAGCAGGTTGGAGGGGCCGATACATCGCTCGATATGGCGAAAGAATATTCGCTGGGTCGTTTTGCATTTGGTCGACCTATTGCATCCTACCAGGCCATTAAGCACAAACTAACAAATGCGTACGTGAAGAACACCCTGGCGAGGGGCAACTGCTATTACGGATCCTGGGCACTGTCTACCAACGCCCCAGAGTTACCGGTCGCGGCGGCGGCGGCGCGGGTTTCGGCGATCCAGGCCTATCATTTTGCATCCAAGGAAAACATTCAGACCCACGGAGGCATGGGGTTCACCTGGGAGTTTGACTGTCAATTCCCCTATAGACGTTCCAAGTTGCTGGCGGTAAACATCGGTAGTGAAAGTGCCTGGCAGGAAAAACTAATATCGGCGATCGAGAACGAGCGAGCGGCCTAAGGAGACGACGATGGATTTTAGTGACACAAAAGAAGAGGCTGCTTTCCGTAAGGAAGCGAATGACTGGCTTGGCGCAAACGTTCCATCAGAAGAGGAACTGGAAGCCCTTGACGATAAAGGGCGGGCCAAATTTTGGCAGAAGAAAAAATTTGATGCGGGATGGGCCTGCCTGAGGTGGCCAAAAGAATTTGGTGGACGCGATGCTTCCGCGATAGAAAATGTAATCTGGGGACAGGAGGAGGCCCAGTTCACAACTCCCGATAGTAGTATGTTCCAGATAGGGCAGGGCATGTGCGGGCCAACCATGATGGCCTGGGCAACCGAGGAGCAGAACAAGCTGTACATGCCTTCGCTAGCCAGTGGCGAAGAAGTATGGTGTCAGCTTTTTAGCGAACCGGCTGGTGGCTCTGATCTGGCTGCGCTGCGAACTCGAGCAGAGAGAGATGGTGACGACTGGATCATCAATGGTCAGAAGATATGGACTTCGGGCGCTCATTTTTCAGACTACGCGATTATCGTGCTTCGTACGGACCCATTGGTGCCGAAACATCAGGGGCTGTCTTATTTTTTCCTTTCCATGAAGACTCCCGGTATCGAAGTGAAACCAATCAAGCAAATATCGGGCGCCTCAAACTTTAACGAGGTGTATTTTACCGATGTGCGCGTATCCGATGCGCAGCGCCTGGGTGCGGTCGGCCAGGGCTGGCAGGTTGCGCTAACGACCTTGATGAATGAACGGGCGTCCATCGGCGCTGGCGGCGGTATTGGGTTTGATGCCGTGTTTGCACTGGCACAGAAGGTGAATATGGATGATAGACCTGCCATCGAGGATGCGGGCGTCAGGCGTAAGCTCGCTGATTGGTATGTCCAAGAAGCCGGCTTGAAGTACACCGGTTACCGGACGTTGTCAGCACTTTCTCGGGGTGATCTGCCGGGACCGGAAAACTCCATAGGTAAACTGGTTGGTGCACCGAAGACCCAGGACATGGCTTCCTTTGCGATTGATCTACTGGAAGGCATGGGTGTGATCGCTGATTCCGAATTGTCCGATTTGGCAAACAAGTTTCAGCATGCCTACATGAATTCACCAGGGTTAAGGATCGCCGGTGGCACCGATGAGGTAATGGCTAACATCATTGCCGAGCGTGTACTGGGAATGCCGCAGGATGTGCGGGTAGATAAGGGGATACCGTTCAACGAGGTACCAACGTCAGATTGACCCAAGGGTCAAGGGCCACAAGGTGGCCGTTGGCCCGAATGGGTCATCCTGAGGGACGAAAGTCCCTCAGGATCTCGCAAGTGATTCTCCGATCTTCTAAAAGCTCGGCACTTAACTCAGAACTAACTCAGAACTGATTCATCGTATTGTCACGACCACCAGCGAGCAGTGCGTTGTCACCAGAGAAGTACTCCTTGTGATCATCGCCGATGTTAGAACCAGCCATATCCTGGTGCTTAACCGACGACATATCACGACGAATCTCCTGTCGTTGAACATCGCGTACATAAGCCAGCATGCCCAGGTCACCAAAGTAGCCTTCTGACAATACGTCAGTACCAAGCGCAGTTTCGTGGTAGGTAGGCAAAGTAATCAGGTGGTGGAAGATTCCTGCTTCACGGGAAGCGTCTTCCTGGAATTTCTGAATCAAGGCGTCCGCTTCTGCAGCCAATTCGGAGTCATCGAACTTGGCATCCATCAGCCCTTTTTCGACCTCGGCAGGATCCGGATACGCGGATACGTCCTTTCCGGCATCTACCCATTCGGCGTATACCTGCTCGCGGAATGCCAGTGTCCAGTTGAAGGAAGGCGAGTTGTTATATACCAACTTGGCGTTGGGAACGTAGGTTCGCACCTCGTTCACCATCTCCGCGATCTGCTTAACGTTGGGTCTTTCAGTCTCGATCCATATAAGGTCAGCGCCGTGGGTCAGACTGGTGACACAGTCAAGAATGACTCGATCGAAGCCGGTGTTTTCCCGGAAGGAATAGAGTCCGTTATCCAGGCGTGTTGGTTTTACCAACTTACCTTTCTGGTGGATAGCGATGTCGTTTTCCTGCAACGATTTCAGATCCGTGATCTCTTCCGTCTCCAGGAAGTCGTTGTATTGACTGGCAAGATCGCCCTGCTCCCGTGATACCGGGACCTTTTGCGTCAGGGTGGCACCCAGGGAATCAGTTCGTGCAACAATAATTCCGTTCTCAACGCCGAGTTCCATAAACGCGTAGCGTATTGCGTTGATCTTGGACAGAAAGTCTTCGTGTGGCACCGTGACTTTACCCGCTTGGTGTCCACACTGCTTTGCGTCCGATACCTGGTTCTCCACCTGAATCCCACAGGCTCCCGCTTCAATCATTTTCTTGGCGAGCAGGTAGGTTGCTTCTTCATTACCAAAACCCGCGTCGATGTCTGCGATCATTGGTACAACATGCGTTTCGTAATTGTCGATTTTTTCTATTACCGCATCGACGTCGCCACCATTTTCGCGTGCCTCATCTAGCTCGATGAATATGTGACGTAGTTCTCGTGCGTCGGTCTGTTTAAGGAACGTGTAGATCTCGTTGACCAAATCAGGCACAGATGTTTTTTCATGCATGCTCTGGTCTGGCAGAGGACCGAACTGGGAACGCAGCGCGGCGACCATCCATCCGCTCAGGTAAATGTACGACTTGTCCATCGTACCTCTGTGCTTTTTCACTGATATGGCAAGCTGTTGAGCGGTAAACCCGTGCCAGCAACCCAGTGACTGAGTATAGGTCCCGGAGTCTGCGTCGTAGTCCGCCATGTCCTTGCGCATGATGTCCGCCGTGTAACGGGCTATATCGAGCCCTGTCTTGAAACGGTTTTGTAACCGCATCCGGGCAATGTACTCGGCGTTAATGCCTTTCCAGGTTTCCGCGTTGCAGCTGCGTACGGCCTCGGCCGCTTGGACCTCTTCGAGATAAGCAGACATGGTGAAGTTTCTCCTAATTACTGATGTAACGTTGCTAATGTGAGCGCGCAATGTACCAGTGAAGTAGGAATACGATAATGGAATAATTGGATACTAATATATTCCAATTGCTCAAGTATTAAATTCTGATCGCAATTGCTCGAAGGCCTGTCGATGTTTGTCGCTATCAATTCGTGGGTTGACGATTTTTAACTCGACGAATTGGTCGCCGTTTCCTAGTCCTCGACCCTTGAGTCTTAGCCTTCGACCAGTCTGACTATTTTCTGGAACTTTAAGATTAACCGGGCCACCCAGGGTTGGGATTTCGACACTAGCACCAAGTGCCGCTTGCCATGGCGTGACTTCCAGCATGAAGCAAATATCTTTGCCGTCGGTGGTGAACCGGGAGTGGGGGGCAAAGGTTATCTGCAGGTATAGGTCACTGGGTTGACCGTCGGGAACGGTTTCACCCTGTCCTGCGAGACGAAGTTTCTGTCCTTCGCGGATACTCTTTGGAATGCTGACGTTTATTGTTTTCTCGCTATCCCTGTTTTGATAGCGCAGCTGCCGTGAACCTCCGTTGTAGGCTTCTTCCAGGGTGATTTGTAGGGTGTGGTGCACATCCTGGGGTTGATGGCCATGGAAGTCGCCGAATCCATCGAAGGGGTGTCCGAAGATCGAATTTAAGAGATCATCGAAACTAACGTTCGGGTCGCTGTGAAAATGTTGACCTTCGCCGCGGACGTAAGCTCGCAGCTGGTCGTACTCAGCGCGCTTGTCCTCGTTTTTTAGGTTGTCGTAGGCGTCGCTAACGTCCTGAAATTTTGCCTGAGCATCAGGTTCCTTACTGACGTCTGGATGGTATCTCCGGGCCAGCTTCTTATAGGCGCGCTTGATCTCCTCGGCGCTTGCCGAGGGTTTTACGCCAAGAATGTCGTGGTAGTCCTTAAATTCCACAGTCATATCTGCATGTTTCACTAGCCTACTAGTGATATATCGGGTCGACCTACTGTTTCTCAAGAGACTTAATGGGAAGATATTTCGGGACGGGGACGATGCTTAGGGTATGTGATCTACGCCTAGCAGGGTACCCTGGTACATTGCGAGATAATCGTGGGCCGAAATATCAAGGTCAACAATTAGTATTGGCATGGTAAAGATAACTATACCGAAGATTGGACTGTGTCTAGGAACATAGAATGCATATTGTTAGTGTAAATGTGGGCAAGAAGACGGGGATACCTCGTCTTGGCGGTGGGAACGTTACGACCGGCATTAATAAGCAGCCTGTGAGTACGACGGTGGATGTTGACGAGCTCGGTCTATCGGATGACGATGTGCGTAATACAGTTCATCACGGTGGTCCCGATCAGGCCGTGTATTTATATCGTCAGGAGGACTATGACTATTGGAGCCAGATGCTTGAACGAGAGATTGTGCCCGGTATGTTTGGCGTAAATCTTACGGTGACCGGTTTGCCGGATCCTTTCCTGGCGGTGGGTGATGCAATCATTTTCCCGGATCTGCGGCTTCAGGTGACCGCTCCGCGTATTCCCTGTAATACGCTCGCGGCAAAAATGGGAGACAAGTTGTTTCCGAAAAAGTTTATTGGTGCCGCGTTACTAGGTATCTACTGCAGTGTGCTGCAACCTGGATCGATCACCGTGGGAGATACCTTTACCGTTGAAGAATACGAAGGTGACCGCATCACCACCGTGGAATTTTTCAGGGACTGGCTGGGGAAGATGAGTGCTGATGACATTAAACGCTACCTCGCTGTCCCTATTGATATTCGGACTCGTACCAAGTTGCTCGAAAGGCAGAGAAAATCTGATTGAGTCGCTGGCCTCAAAGAACTACGCTTTCTAGTCTCGGCACTTATTAAAGGAGGTTTAGCATGTCAGAAGACAAGCGACCCGACGTGTGGATTGGTCACGTTCGCATGACGACCCCATCACTTGAAGCGAGTGAGACATTCATGAAGGAAATTGGACTAAGGTCAATATTCCGGGGTGACGAGATTGCAGTGATGGAGTTGCGGGGTGGTACTCATATAGTGCTAGCCCAGGACGAAGGTGGCAAACCTGACAAAACGTCCTTTGACTTTATGGTGGAGGACTTGGACGCAACACATGCACAGTACGTGGAGAGAGGGTATTCGGTCAGCGATATTGAGGAGGGCCGAATCCACAGTTCCTTTGTGGTGACTGAGCCTGGGGGTAACCAGATTGTGGTGAATTCTTCACACGTGCCTGATCACAGCCTGGTCTAGCCCGCGTCTTCAAGAATATATTCCGCACCTTTTTCAGCGATCATTACGGTTGGTGCGTTGGTATTGCCCGATGTGATACTGGGCATGATGGATGCATCGATGACCCGGAGATTTGATACTCCGTGAACCTGTAATCTATCGTCAACCACTGCCATTGGATCATTCCCCATCTTACAGGTGCCGACGGGATGAAAGATTGTTGTACCGAGGTCTCCCGCCGCCTGGGCGAGCTCCTCTTCGGTCTGGCAGCCTACACCTGGCTTTAGTTCCTGGGGGGAATAGCGTGCGAGTGCCTGAGCGGCCATGATTCGTCTGGTGTACGTTAATCCGGCGATTGCCACCTTACGGTCTGCTTCCGTGGAGAGGTAGTTAAGGTTGATTGCAGGATGATCTTCTGCCCTGTTACTGATTATTCGGACACTTCCTCGGCTCGTTGGTCTAAGATTGCACACGGATGGGGTGATGGCGTCAAACTTGTGCAGGGGTTCACCAAATTTATCCAGCGAAAGGGGTTGAACGTGCCATTCCATATTGGCTGAAGGCTGATCTTCATCACTCTTGGCGAAAGCGCCAAGCTGTGATGGCGGCATGGTCAATGGCCCACTTCTTAGCAACGCATATTCCATAGCCATTGACGCGAGACCGACGATTGAATTGGCTCGGCGATTGAGCGTGGTGGTATTGCTGACTCCATAGACTGTTCGGATTTGCAGATGATCCTGGAGATTCTCTCCTACACCCGGAAGCTCATGTTCGACATCAATGCCGCTATCGCGCAGCAACTCGCCGGACCCAATTCCCGATAACTGAAGTAGCTGGGGAGATCCGATCGATCCTGCCGCGAGGACGACCTCGCGCCTTGCTTGCATTGTTTCACTGGAACCGAATTCATCAACGAGTTGTATGCCGGTGGCACGCCGCTCGGAAATCATTACCTTGTGGACCTGCGCCTTGGTCATCACAGTGAGATTTGGACGAGACATTATCGGGCGCAGAAAGGCTTTTGTGCCGCTCCAACGAACACCGCGTCGCTGATTCATTTGAAAGTAGGCGTTGCCAAAGTTATTGCCGCGATTGAACTCTTCAATTTTAGGTATACCGCACTCTTCAGCTGCGTCCCGCCAGGCCTCCAGAATCTCCCAGTTTACGCGACGCTCTTCGACCCGCAGTTCTCCGCCATTCCCATGAAACTCGTTGGCACCGTGCTGGTAGTCTTCAGAACGTTTAAACACGGGCAGCACTTCCTCCCAGGCCCAGCCGCGATTGCCTAGCTGTGACCAGTGGTCGTAATCACTCGCCTGTCCTCGCATGTAGATCATGGCGTTTATCGAAGAACAACCGCCCAGCACCTTGCCACGCGCATAGCCAATGGATCTGCCATTCAGGCCTGGTTCTGGCTCAGTTTCATAGCACCAATCGGTGCGAGGGTTATTGATGGTGTAGAGATAGCCCACTGGAATATCGATCCAGAAGTAGCTATCCGAATCGCCAGCCTCGATTAGCAGGACCCGATTGTTTGGATCGGCAGTGAGGCGATTGGCGAGGACGCAACCTGCCGTGCCCGCACCAACGATGATGTAGTCGAATTCTTTCATTAGCGTAATTCTGCGAAAACCTCATCGAGCATGTTAAGCCCACAGAGTGTATGAACGACACCCACCTTGTCTATGGCTTCGAAGATCAATCGAAAGCTGGTGGAATTACATTCGTCGCTGTGATGTATGATTGCAACGTTGCCATTCAACACTTCAAGAAAAGCGTCGGTGTTGGTGGCCGGCACCAGACGATCATACTCGGAATGATACAGATGGAGTGTCGTGCCCGGATCGTTGAAGACTGATTCAGCGTTGGCGATATTGGTGAAACTGTTGAGTTGCAGTAGTGAGCGAAGGTTATCGTAGTCCGGACTCGCATCGAGGAAACCGGACACGAATCCGGCATCAAGCTCCTCATCATCGACGATGTCATCCAGAAATACCCCAACATCAGTAAATTCGATCATACCAGGCAGAATCCGGTCAGTAGCGAAGGGCACGTGAGTCGCTGGGTCGACCAGGCTGCAGTAACCATCCCCGTTACATTCTTCGTTTACGGCCTGTAACACGCCGCGAAACGTTCTGTAGAGGTCAAAAGGTGCACCGCCAAGGTATACAGCAGATGCCTGTAGATTGGGGTGGTGGCGCAAAAGCTCCAGCCAGCTTGCTACAGCACTGTGTCCGCCCTGTGAATACCCGATAATATTGAGCGTAATGGTCTCATCGTTATAGAAGGGTGTATATGTATCATCTTGTAGTACTCGAAGGACAAAATCGATCGCGTTGGTGCCAGTCCTGTTCGCGAGTAGATAGGTTTCCGGTGCATCGTCTGTACTACCGCGTCCAAGATTATCGGGCGCTATGACAAGGTAGCCGTGGGCTGCGAACAGATTGGCAAGGATGTACCAGGCGTCGCTATCTTCGAGCAAGGACGGTGTTGAGCCTGTCGCATGAGTTAACAGAATGATCTGCTCCCGACTGATGAAATCATCTGTATTAGGGAAGGCTATAAGACCACTTAGATTGTGGGTAGCACTACCGTCGGGGTCGACAGACGAATACTCGACCTGTTGTGCGACGACGTCGGAACTAGCATTGGGACTAGCCAGGTTCTGCCAGGCGCTACTCGCGAGATCAACAATAAATGTCAGAATGACGAACTCTACCAGGGGTGGCAAGTCCAGCTCGTCCAGCAGTGCGCCAGCGATGTAGTTCGAGAACATTGTGTCTACGTCATCGGTGTTGATCTCCCGTGTCTGTAATACATTGAGACTGGGTAGGTCGCTTACGGTATCGAAAGTTATCGACCCCTCAAATGATTCGTTAGCGATAGTTGTGTTGACTGATATCTCCTGGCCTGCAGCGGTGGACGCTTCGGGGCACGTAAATTTGTGGTTGACCAGTTGATCCCCGCTCTGATTGGCCAGGTCCACCACATTCCGTAGCACGGTAAAAGTAGTGGCCTCACATGTCGATCTGAGATCGTAGTTAGCGTTCGCCTCGCCGTGATATACCAGATCGAAGCGTGCCTGATAGCCGGCAACATTACTCGTAGTGTTTCTCGGCATACTATCGAGAAACACGAGAGGAGAGGGTGGGTCAGGTTCAGGCGGCGTAATTGTAGTTTCGCTGTTGCCACCTCCGCCTTCACCGCAGGCAGCCAGGGTTATGCAGAGTATCGTTAACGGGATACGCTGCATAAACGTCAAGCCTGCGCAGAAAACATTCCGTCCAGATGCTCTTGGGGGAGTGGCTGTGTTACTTTGGACACCGCGACTGTAAATGCGATGGAAACGATTTCACCCATGACAGCACAGGATACGGGGTTGGGTCCTTCTCCATGTAACCAGGTAACCCAATTGTGCAGTATTCCGGGTGCAAACCAATCTGGATTAATCATTTGCGTATAAATGATGGCAAAAGTGATGAATCCCGAAAGTAGTCCCGCGCAAG
This sequence comes from uncultured Gammaproteobacteria bacterium, assembly GCA_913045175.1. GTDB lineage: Bacteria > Pseudomonadota > Gammaproteobacteria > Pseudomonadales > Azotimanducaceae > UBA7455. The sequence continues at coordinate 59,176 of CAJWQG010000004.1, forward strand.
CGCCCTGCCGGGTTACGCCACGCCACAAAGCGCCTACTACAAGTGGCCCGGCGAATGCGGCCATCATTCCGCCAACGCCTATCCACACGATCATCGCGATGTTGAGGTCCATCAGGAACCATGCCATGCACATACAGACAAGAAGTACTCCGACTGTTGATACACGACTGATCAGCAAGACGCGTTGATCCAATTCTTCTTCCGTCAGATTGGGGTGAACCCTGGGAACAATAGTTCGCCGGTAGAGGTCGTTGGCGATTATCTGGGTTGATGACACCACCAGACCGTCCGCCGTACTCATGATGGCAGCCAGTACCCCGACACCAATCAGTGCTGCGAGCCAGGTTGGAAAGAGCTCAATAAATAACATCGGCAGCGCCTGGTTAGGGCTCGCGCCGTCCATGTATAGCGCATCACCAAGGAGAGCTCTGGCGAGCAGGCCACCGAGGCCCAGCATGCCCAGGGTTAGTCCGAAGATAAACGCGAGCTTTACGAATTGCATCTGCCCGTTACTATCCTTTAGCGCCCATAACTTGTTACCGAGGTGTGGCAGCAGGCCAAGCGGTATGTGGGCGAACACGATAACAAAGATGGACCACCAGGAGTGGTAGTAGGGTGTGTTGGGATTCAGCGGTGCTACAAGCGTCTCATCTTGTGCTTTCAGGTTGTTGATCATGCCGGAGAAGCCGCCATCAATACCGAATCCGAGAGCAACCAGAATGATCACCACCACTGCCAGTGCCAACATCATCGCGCCCTGGACGGCATCGGTCATGATATCCGCATGTGCACCGCCCATTACGACGTAGAACAGCAACACAATGGTGGTGATAATCAGTGCCCAGCCCGATGACAGCCCGAGCATAATTTCGAACATAACAAGCCCGGAAACGAGCTGTCCCGCCAGGTAGAAAAACAGCACCAGTGACAAAAGCGAAACAAGTACACGTATGCCTTCTGACTGGTACCTGTCGCCCAGATACTCTGGAATAGACCGATTGCCAAACTTATTACCGGAGTTGGCGATCAATCGCATGGAAATCAATATGCCGAAATAAACGCCGATGGGGTATAAAAAATTCCCCCAGTTAGATGCTGTGCCCCATTCATAGGCAAGCGCTGGTGTGCCGAGAAATGTGGCGCCGCTTGCAGTGGATGCCGCAAAAGCCAGTGCCAGGAAGTAGGGTCCGTAAGAGCCACGCGCGGTAGCGAAATCGTCGGCGTGGTGAATGCGTTTACTGGCGATATAGCCTATGACTAGCATCAGGCCCACATAAAAGACCATGAAACACCATGACCAGGCGATTAGCGACATCTGGGTTCCCCCTAAAAAACTTATACGAAATTTTTACAACACCCTATGTGAAATGGTGCCCTGAATTCAAGGTATACTTTTTGGGTTAGGAGGAGAGTTATGGCGCATATCATCGAACCCGCTGCAAGTGGACGTGCCAAGTGTCGTGGTTGTGGCCAGGCGATCGCAAAAGGAGAACTGCGATTTGGTGAACGTCTGCCAAACCCTTTCGCTGACGATGGCGACATGACGCTGTGGTTTCATATCTTGTGTGCCGCATACAAGCGCCCTGAATCTATTGCCGAGGTCATTGATGACTCAGGTGTTGAAGATGAGGCTAGCCTCAAGAAGATTATCGAATTTGGTATCGAACATCGGCGTCTGGCCAGAGTAAACGGTATTCAGAAAGCACCCAGTGCCCGAGCTCGATGTCGTAGCTGTCGCGAACCCATAGCTAAAGGAGACTGGCGAATTCTGCTGGTATATTTTGATGACGGCATGTTTAGTGCGTCAGGCTATGTGCATGTTGGGTGCGTGACGGAGTATTTCGAGACCGTGGATATCGTTGATCGCATTCTGCATTTCGAGAGTGAGACATTCACCGAGGAGGATATCGCCGAGTTCAGAGCCTTGATCTCCTGATTTCTTGCGGTACAACACGATATTATCGGCAGAATTTGAACCAAAAGTGAGGAACTAGAACGAGATGTACAAAGATGCACATGCTGTATTGGATACGTGGTTGTCAGGGGTGAACGCTGGCGAATTCGAGGCGGTGATCGGTCTGTATAACCCCAGAGCGATTCTGTTGCCGACTTTCTCGAACAAGGTTCTGGCTGATCATGAATCGATACAGGGTTATTTTGAACAACTCGGTCGTCGCGGCAGTATATCGGTGGAGTTATTCGAGAGCACGGTCCATAGCCAGCACTATGCTGACAAAATAGAAGGTGTTGTGGGTGTCTATCGCTGGCACTTTGGTGATACGGACGAGCCAGCTGATGCTCGTTTCACGTTTACGGCAGATCTGAGTCAGCCGGCAACCATACTGCATCATCACTCCTCGGTTGTTCCGGGCTCATGATCATCGCAGCGTTTCAGCTTTGCGCTCAGTAGTGAAATGTTCAACTGAGACGCTTCACGGCACTGGATTTGACCAGATCACGTATTGAATCGGGAATCGCCAGACCCGCCTGAATGTTTGCATCAAGACCGCGCTCCAGTTTCTCGGCCGCTGATATCGCGATCGATACAGTCACGGAGTACCTACGCACGGATAACCTGCGCATCCTGCTGGTGGGGTTCGATGAACAGATGAGTGAAATCTATCGCGAGAGGCTACAACGTTATCCGTGACAGGTAGTCTTTACTGAGAGACTGCCAGTTTTATGCGCGTTGCCTTTTCATCATCGAACCACCAACTGTCTGGATAAGGCGCGGGGAATGCCTCGTCGTCTTCTGGACGAGAGAACTTGTCCCAGTAAACAACGCGTGGACCTGTGGCGGCGTTGAGTGGAATTTGATGAAAGTTCCACAGCAGTACTCGATCGAGTGCTCGGCATGCGGTAACCAGTGAATCCAGTGTCGTTGCCGACGCGGTAGCCTCAACCAACCAATCAGTGACTGGGTTGTTGATGGCGGCATGGTTCTGATTGATGGGAGCATCGATGGCGTCGGAGTGAAAAGTCAGGTCCAGAATTAGCGGCGGAACCTCCATGCTTAACTCGACAAGGTGTGCGTCGTAGTCTCGCTTCCGCATCCGATTGACGAATTGAATATCGTCAACCGTTCTGATTTTACCGGCTATCCCGAGCATGCTGAGGGTGTTGATATACGGCAACAGGGTGCGATGTTCGCTAGGTGATCGAGAAAGAATTTCAATTGTAAATGGCTCGCCATGCTCATTGACAAGTTTGCCATCGTCTATTCGCCAACCGGCGCGCGTTAGAATATTACGTGCGAGCATCAATCCATCGCGGTCATAACCTATGCCGTCACTTCCTGGTAACGAGAAGGGTTTGTCAAATACCTGCGGGGGAAGCTGATCTTGATAGGGCAGTAATAGTTCGAGCTCCGCTTCGCTGGGCATACCAGCGGCAGCAAATATCGAGTTATGAAAATAGCTGGTAGCTCTGGTAAAAGCGTTGCCATGTAACACGCGGTTTTGCCAGTCGAAATCCAGTGCATAGACGAGCGCCTCTCGTACGCGAATGTCATCAAATGGTGGTCTTTGGTTGTTTAGGATGAGAACGGAACTTGCGCCGGAGATCCGAGGATTTCCTCGTACGTGTTGCACCAGCCATCCTCTCTCCTTCGCTGGGATATCATAGGACTCCCGCCAATGGCGCACGTCATTTTCGCGCCAAACATCGAATAGCCCTTTGCGAAATGCTTCACGTGCGACGCCAGCGTCCCGGTAGACTTCATAGCGAATATGCTCAAAATTATACTTACCGCGATTCCCTGGTACGTTGCGTCCCCAGAACTCAGGATCCCTGGTATATTCAATGTACTGCCCCTTTATAACGTCAGTTACGCGGTAGGGTCCGCTGCCAACGGGTGGGTCCAGTGAACTCCGCGTCGCATCCCTTTTTGACCAGATATGCGCCGGTAGAATATCGACGAAGCCAAAGAATTGTAGATTCGCGTACGGATCATTGGTTGTGTGAACAATGAACTCACGATCGTTTACGATTTCGATATCGCCAATCCAGTGCAGAAATGCCTTTCCAGCAGGGGTTCCAGCAAGCGCCTCAAAGGTAAATTTCACATCCTTTCCAGTCACCGGGACCCCATCGTGCCAGCGGGCTTCTGGTCTCATACGAAATGCGATGGAGCGCCGGTCTACCGCTATCGCTACCGATTCAGCGAGATTGCCGTAGAACGCATCAAGTTCATCTTCGGATCGGAGCAACAGCGAGTCATAGAGGTATTGAGTACCTGGCGCCTCGGTTGAGCCATGCCAGATCCCAGATGGATCCATGGGCGCCAGCGTGTCAAAGCTGGTCATTGATGCGAGCACTAGGGTACCACCCTTGGGTGCGTCAGGGTTGAGGTTTTCAAAATGGGCGAAATCTACCGGATACTTCAATTCATGAAGGTAGGAAATGCCATGCTTAAAGTCGTATTGATCGGCGAGCGTTCCGGGACAGACTATCAACAGCAGGATACCAATTGATCGCCCGAGGATAATCATTAGCGATCGTTGGTTCACTCTATGGATAGATAGCATGCGGCGTATTTATAGATAACCTGCAATTAAATGCAAGGTCATTCGTTCGAACTCAGAGGAGGTGTGCGTTGCGCCACTCCAGGGAATCAGTATTCATGCGGTCAAGGATCTCAATGCCCATGTGGAACTCATTGCTCTCTTCCCAGCTGACCCAGCGTAGGTCACCTTTTAGATAAAGTTTCTGGTCGCGGCCATGGATGCCGATCCACATCTCGAAAGTTGCGCCCTCTATAAGATCCCTCATCTGCTCTGCACAAACTCTTACTCCGCTAGCAGAGGTGTTAATGACATCTGCATGAAACGCTTTACCGATCAATGTGCTGTCGTGTGCATCAATGACCTGCATTAGTGCCCTGCCTGTGGTTAGGGCTCGATGTTCTTTTCGCTTGTCTATTGTTTGCTGGCCGACTACTTGCTCAACTATTTCTTCAACTACGTCAGTCAACACGGGGATGGCAGACATATTCACATTCCTTAAGTTGATTCGTTGATATTAATAAGCGAGTTTCGTGCCAATACTGAAAACTATTGTTAAAACAGCTAGTTACGCCTTCCCGGCGTAGTTTTATTGGCGTAGCGAGGTGCGAATTCGTGACAAAAATTGCCGGCGGGAGTCAGGTTGTGACAGTTGTCCAAATGTTATCAAAATGAATCCTATTGATACGGATCAAGTCATCGAGTAGCCACAACCGCTAATCTAAGGACTAGTTGAAAGGAGAAAGGTATGAAGACCGCCGCTGAAGTAATGACCGCGAACCCTGTTTGTCTTTATGTAGAGGATCCTCTTGAAGAAGCTTGGCAGCTGATGCGGAAGAGGTCCATCCGACATATCCCTATTACGAAGAAAGACGGTACTTTGGTAGGACTGGTTACCCATCGTAATCTCTTGGTAAATGCCCAGTATACGTCACAACTGACACTCCCAGTGGCGGAGATCATGGATACGAATCTTATTACCGTTCAGGATGACGAGAATCTAATCGATGTTGCGCTGAAACTATATGATCGAAAAGTAGGTTGCTTACCAGTGCCACATGGAGAGGACCTCGTAGGCATTATTACGAGTGGCGACTTCGTCGCGCTCGCCAAAAAATTGCTGGAGGAATCGGAAGGGTAATTCTGGAGTCTGCCCATGCAATTACCGATAGACGCACTAATCCTGTCGCACAAGGAAGATTTCTCGACCGCGAAAATTCATGGTGCCGAGTAGTTCCTGTGATCGGGATGGCGGCTCATCTGTGAGCAGATAATCTCGGGATACTCTGGTGATGTCACCGTACTCCAGTTGCCACCAGATCTCGTTTGGTACGGCTTTGCTTGCGCTAACAGGAAGTGCTGATGCTGGAACAGTGTCATATAACTCACTGACGAACGTTGCGACATCACGTTCTTGTTGGAACTGTACGACTTTGCGCGGTAGTAGCACGTCATAATAAATCACTCTATAGGTCATCATCAGGATGACTAGCGCTGCCAGAAGGTGTGTGCCTTTAATATTTACCCACAGGGATGCGAGAGCAAGGAGAACCACGCAAATAGCAAGTGTGGCAGCCAAGGGTGATGGAAGTATTGCGGGGGGCGTGGTCCCGAAACCAATAAAGCTTTGGTGAAGAAACAGATTCAGCAGAATTGCGACGAGTAATGTAAAGACAGAGATGCCCACAGCAATGTTGCGTATCCAATTTGGTGTTGTTTCGAGTGCGATTTGATAAAGGATTGCGCAAATTACCAAGACAGAAGGAAGCATCGGAAGAAAGTAACGAACGGCAGCTTCTGAGATAAACCAGTAAACGAGAAAGTTAGCGACGACGGTAGTGCCAGCGAATGTCAGTACATCCGGGTAGTGCTGCATTGCCACCTCCCTGGTCGGTCGGTGCAGCAATGTAATGAGGATGAGAGAAAATGGAAAGATGGCGAGACTGATCTCGAAAGGATAGATCACTATATGTTGGGCCGTTGATATCACAGACCCAACGAGTCCACGGTTGACCAGTTCGTTAACAGAACTTCCCAATAAAGCGTCAATACCCGCAGCGTTGTGCATTTGCCAAAGCCAGATACTAACGATTCCCAATGTAATTCCAGCGCTGACCAGATGCGCGGGTTGGAATAGTTCTACCAGGCGTCGTTGATAGAGTAGGTAAGCACCTAGCCCGACGTAGTAAAAAACGAACGCCGGTTCGCGCTTGGCAAGAAACGCAAGTGCAATAAGTATTCCCGGCGCTACCCAAAGCGCGAGCCCACTTACCTGCTTCTGGTCAAGGAAGAACCAAAGCCATAGAGAAAGGCTAACCAACAGCGTAAAGCTCATGTCGATTTCACCAAGCGTGGCTTTGTTAATGAACTCTGGTGACAGGGCGAGCCCCAGAGCAAGGAAGGTAAGGCCAGGTATTCCCAGCCAACGCTGATGAATTATCAGCATGGATGCAATTAGCAACAACAGACAAATGAACGAAGTGAGCCTGATGCTTAACTCGGTGATCTCACCGAAAGGGAGACTCACGGCAACAACGAGCCAGTTGTATAAAGGAGGTTTGGCGACGTAGACCTCCTCCATATAGCGGGGGACTATATAGTTGCCGCTTTGCTGCATATCTTCGGCAATTAGCGCACGACGGGGTTCTTCGTGCCATAGTTGCAAGGTATCCAGGTAGGGCAAGCAAAGGACAATAGATAACAATGCGGTGGCAACGAAAATGCCAGCAATTGTTCGTTGTTTATCCATGAAGCAATCATGCCGTACCAGGACGACTTACGCACCCCTGAAACGGTCGGGTATACTTGCGAGTCTTTGTAGACTGCGCACGAAGGTTGTTCCATGTCAGATTCGCCACGGGTCATCACGGTTGACCGTCCCAAAAAACATTACACGTTAATCCGTAATGCAAATGGTGATTTCCTGGGTATCGATAGTGAACCGGGTATTTTCAAAGAGGCAGATGACCGGGTCATCTGGGAAGCGTCAGACAAGGGGTTTATTCATGTGCTAAGTGGCACGGAGCTGATGGCCACCGATGCGACGGATGCCAATACGCTGCTTGAGTATCAAGGACACTTACTTGGAGCGGATGCGAAAACATGTGATGACGGCGCCCTGTTTGGTATTGGTCATGGTCCCGCTGACCTGCCTTCCAGTTCTTTGCAAACCTTGCGTGAGCGCGGCTGGGTCTGTCTGCCGAGTGTGTTGTCACCAGACATTGTTGAAGCCCTGGAGAAGGTCAGTTGCACGGGCGCTTACGATCATGAGAAATATGATTCGCAGAAACTCCCGCTGCTTGAAGACGTGGCTGTGGCCAGGTCCGCGACGGAACCCGTTTCGTTGTGGATTATCCGACAATATATGCAAACAGATGAGGTTCGATTGGCGCATCCGCCGGGTTTTTCAATTTTGCCCAAGGATGATGGCAAGTGTGATGTTCAGGGTTGGCATTCTGATTTCCCGTATCTGTGGGGTATTGGTGGCAAGCACAAGTTTGCGGAGAATCGAATTCCGGAACATAGCGTGGATGGTTTAGTGCTGGGCGTTCAGCGAAATGTGTGTGTGTCAGACTTCACGAGAAACAATGGCGCAACGATTTTTAAACTAGGATCTCATGACCGCGGTGAAGCTCCTCCGCGAGAGTGGGGTAATGGCGCAGCTTACTTTGAGCAGGGCTATCGAGCGAAACATGGCTTGCCTTATGGTGGGTCAGATGCCGATCTTATAGAGGCGCCGAGTGGAAGCATCATCGTCTATGATGCTCGGATCTGGCATCGAGCTGGAGTCAACTATACGGAAAAGAAACGAGCGGCCGTGCTCCAGGCAGTTATTCCCATGTACATAATGCCATTCTTTGACACTAGTAAGGCCTATAAGGAATTCATCTCGGGCCCGCTGTTAGACGAGCTGGATGAACATGAGCGCGCCGAGCTGGATTCGGTAATGGTGAACAGAATGGGCCCCGTGGCTGTCACTACTGACCCGGAACTTACCCGGGGTGCTATCGCACCTGGTGAATACTAAGCGAACCAGGGTTTGACATACGGAGCGAATTGAACGATTTTGTGTCTCCTATTCGGTTAATAGTCAACTCAGGAGGCCACCATGCCAGAATATAATGACATTCTTTATGAGACAGATGGCCGTCTGGCCTATGTCACACTCAATCGTCCGGAAAAGCTAAACGCGTTGTCCAACAACCTGCGCGCCGAGGTGATGGATGCCATGAGAGAAGCGGAGCATGACGATGAGGTAGGCGTGATTATCCTGCGTGCCAATGGCCGATCTTTCTCTGCCGGTTATGACCTATCCCCTGCTCGTGCGGCTGATGATGACAGCTTTGTCGACTCACGGTCGAAGTTACCCGATACAGGTTCTATGCACCCGGGCAAATTGCAGTGGGCTCGCCACGTCGTGATGACAAACTGGATTATATGGGAGTTAGCGAAACCTGTGGTTGCGCAGATTCAGGGACATTGCCTCGCTGGTGGTACGGAGCTCGCGTCAGTGTGTGACTTTCGTATCTGTGCCGATAATGCCCAGATTGGCTATCCGCCGGTCCGCGCGATGACGACGATGGACATGATCTGGGCACCGTGGCATTTGCCGCCTGCGAAGGCGCGTGAATTTGCATACGTAGGTGATTCGCATTCCGGTACTGAGATGGCAGACCTTGGATGGGCTAACTACGCCGTGCCGCAGGAAGACCTCGCGGAGTTCACCGAAAAGTTTGCCCGACGCATGGCACATATAGATAACGAAATGTTGATGTATTCCAAGCGGAGTTGTAACCGTCAATACGAAACCATGGGGATTCGAGAGGGTCTGCATTCCGGTACTGAGATACAGGCGCTCTCGACGGCGCGCGATGCAATGGGTGAGTGGAGTCGACGAGTGAAGGAAGACGGCTTGAAGTCAGCGCTTGAGTGGCGTGATGGACCCTTCCGTGATTTCCGTGGTGCTTACGAAAGCGCTCCCAAAGAGCGCGCGGTCGCTGGCACCACGAAAGACGAGAAAAGCGACGGCGAGTATTAGATTCTAAGAAAGTGCCTGGTACACCAGACGCTGGAAGGTCTCCTGGTAGTTGTTGTTTGGCATAACGCCCGCCTGCATCACCTGAGTAAAGCAAAGCCCCATGAGTTCCTCGGCAGGGTCTGCGAAATAGGTGGTGCCCGCGGCGCCGCCCCAGCCATACGTACCCCTCGAGCGGATAAGCGGCTTTGCGTTTTCGCCATGGTAGACGGCCGCGCCGAGACCAAAGTGGAATCCTGCCCCTAACATTGGGATGTAAAGGTCGCCGGTATGATTGGCGATCATCAGATCTACCGTCTTGCGACCAAGTATTCGGGTACCTTCCAGTTCGCCACCATTGAGCAACATCTGCCCGAATCTTGCGTAGTCGGTAATGGTGGAGAGTACGCCACCAGCATCGCCACCAACACCAAAGTTAGCTTTGGGGCCGAGAAGCTTCTCACTCGTTTCCACAGCCTCCTGGACGACAAGCTGAATCTTGCCGTCTACTTCTTTCGGTACGTAGCATGGGGGAAAACGATCGAGCGCGTCATCAGCGACGTAAAAATCAGAATCCACCATTCCGAGGGGCTCAAAAATCTGTTCCTTGAAAAACTGTCCCATATCCTGTCCTGCGGCAGCTTCCAGCACGGCGCCGAGAATCGGAAATCCGACGTGATAAACAAACTTTTTGCCGGGGTGATCTGCCAGGGGCAGTTGCGCAATGGCAGCCATGCGTTCACGGCTGTTAATTGGTGGCGGTTTGTTGTCGCTGGGAATCCAACCCAGTGTCTCCAGCGCTTCTCGATACTGTTCGCGGGAACTCATGGGTAGATTGGCTGGCGTACTAAGACTGGTGGTGTTGGTCAGGCAATCGCGGATTGTGATGTCCCTGCGCGCTGGTTCCGTCGTTCCGTCGGGTCTCAATACGCGCAGATTCGATAGCTCGGGGACAAACTTTGAAACCGGATCATCCGGGGTCAGCACACCTTTCTCGAACAGTATCAGCGTGGCAACCCCTGCGATTGGTTTCGAGTTGGAGTAAAGCCTGAACAGAGTCCCAGGTTTTACAGGTTTCTCGGTTTCGAGATCGATCACGCCGCATGCATCGAGATGAACAACCTGACCCTGGCGCACGACCATTGTCACGAGGTTCGGTACTCGTTTGTCATCGACAAATGCCTGCATGGCGGGGCCAATCTGAGCCAGTCGATTGGGATCAAACCCTAGTTGTTTTGCATCTCCATTGGGCAGCGTGGAATGGGTCATTAGACTTTTACTCTGGCGAAGTTTGGTGGGCGTTTTTCTACGAAGGAGGCGACACCCTCTTTGAAGTCGTCATCAGCGATGCTCTCGTCCATCCACCTGTTGGTTTCGTCCATGGCGTCACCAAAGTCACTCATCATATGGTTGTACACTTGTTTCTTCATCATCATGATGGAGATGGGTGCGGAGGTTCCGGCAATTTCCTTGAGATAGTTCTGCGCGTCGGCGACTACCTCACCTTCTTCGCTAACTTGATTAGCCCAACCCATGTGGTACGCCTCCTCCGCCAACACTCTGCGTGAACTCCAGAAGATATCGAGGGCGTGAGATGGGCCAACCAGTCTTGGTAGCATCCAACATGTGCCGTGCTCGGCGATCAGTCCACGGGGTGAAAAAGAACTGACGATCTTTGCCTTACGATCCATAAAGCGCATGTCACAAAAAGTAGCGTAACTAAAGCCAAGACCGGCGCAGGCCCCGTTAATCGCCGCGACTAATGGTTTGCGTAAACCAAGAAAATAGCCCGGTGAGGACTTGTAGTTTGGGTCGTTGTCCGGATTACCCGGGTCCGCTTTGAGATGGTCGAAAGATGAACCGGTTCGTTTTCCTGCTTTGCTCAGTTCTCCAAGTTCCGTCATGTCGACGCCGGAACAGAACCCGCGGCCGGCACCGGTCAGAACAGTGCCGATGACTTCCTCATTACGTTCGGAAGTGTCCAGTGCGTGACGGATTTCCGCCTGCATAAGACTCGTTAATGCGTTCAGGGTATCCGGGCGATTCATGGTGATGGTCGCCACAGGGCCATCTATTTCATAAAGGATATGTTCGTAGTCGTGCACAATAGTCTCCGGTGCTGTAAAGAGTTGCGTAAGGGTACGTCAAAGACGCTGCTTCATCCAGCTCCTGGATGGAGCTGTGAACCGGCGCTATAGTCAGGTCCGTAGAATTGGAGATAGAAATATGCGAGTAGTAAGGGTGTTCACCGGGGATGATAATCAGTCGCATTTTGAGGATGTGGACATTGACCTGCCACATCAAAGCCCCGGAGGCCGTTTATCGAGGCTCATCAAAGGTAGGGGTGTTATCTTTCGTGAAGTTGACGGGAGTTATGAGCTGGATTTCCATACTGCACCTCGCAGACAATTTGTGGTCAATCTAGCGGGATCTGTCGATATAACGGTGGGTGATGGCAGTGCACGACGACTTGGACCTGGTGAGATCCTTTTGGCCGAAGACACGACTGGGCAGGGACACAAGAGTCAGGCAGTTGATGGGCAACCACGGGGTTGCCTGTTCTTGCCAATTGATGAAGAAGAAGGTGTTTCACAGGTTTGACCAGCCATCGGGGTTCGCTCGACAATGCAATCCACTATTTCCTAGACTGAAATTTCGCTAGCCCCAGGCAGTGGAGGAAACCTACATGAAACAGGTCTTGCTATGCTCACTGCTTCTTTTCTCATCTGGTGCGATTAACGCTGCCAACCCTCCTACTGCCAAACTAATGCAGCCTTCGGGTCTCGTTGAATACAGTGCTAATGGAAATACCTGGCGGCCCGCACCTAGAATCAAATACCTGTTTGAAGGATACATGATTCGAACCGGTGGAGATGGCGCTGCTAAATTGGTCAACCAAGAGAACGGCACCGCACAGACCCTCGGCAGCAGCAGGATTGAGATCAAGAATGGCGCGATTCATTTGCATGAAGGCGACATCAGTGAACCCAGGGATGATGCCTCCAGTATCTGGCAGAGTATTCTCAATAAGTTTGCGCTAGCTCAGAAGTACACTACCGTGCGGCGGGGTATCAAGACCTGTGACAGTAAAGTACGTACTGTAGATGTGACTGTTTCAACCAGCTACCCTGATCTTGTTTGGCGCAACGTCTGTCCTGAATTTTACTATCGCTTAACGATTGATGGAAAAGCAGTAGAAGTTCCGCCCCATGCAACCGCGGAGATGATTCGTTACTCAGTCCGCGACCTTACACCTGGAGAACACACCTACAAGGTAGAGGTTATTGATGTCGATGGCATTATTTTCAGCCCGCGTTCTGCGAGTAAGGTGGTTGTCCTTTCAGATAGGGACCAGACGAGGATTCAACGTGTGCTGTCGGACCTCGCGGACGACATCTATCTACGTACCAACATACTGAGCGACAACAATATGCTGGTTGCAGCGATGGATGCATGGCGCACGTACTTTAGTCAGTATCCTGACGAAAACGACCTTCGTCCCCTTCTGGCGGAGTCTTACGCCAGGCTTCGACTCGATAATCTTCGTAGGCGAGAAGCGCGACTCTATCAGTCACAGCTTTCTGAGTAGTCCACAGGCCTCTTTATAAGCAACTGGACCCTGGTTGGGAAATTCTAGCCGGGAATCTGGTATTCTTGCCCGTCTGCGATCAGGTGGACAGTCCGCCACGCGTCTAGTTACGGTTAACAACACATAAGAATGAAGAGAGGAACTCATGAACGGTTTTGATTTAATTGCGCAGTGCCTAAAGGCGGAGGGAGTAACCTGGATGGGCTGTTTCCCGGCGAATCCACTGATTGAAGCGATCTCCAAGGTAGGCATCAGACCCATCGTATTCCGCCAGGAAAGGGGTGCAATCAACGCCGTGGATGGCTATTCGCGAACGACGCGCACACCCGGTATCTACGCCTCCCAGGGTGGACCGGGAGTTGAGAATTCATTCGGCGGTATTGCTCAGGCCTATGGCGAGGCAGTCCCGATGATTTACTTTCCAGTAGGTGCAGGATTGAGTGGTTACGATGTAAAACCGAATTTTTCGGCTACCCGTAACTATGCGAATATCACCAAAGAAGCCTTATCGATAGATAGACCGGATCGGGTCACCAGACAGGTACAACGTGCTTTTCATGCAGCCAAACACGGACGACCAGGGCCGGTTGTGGTAGAGATGCATGCCGACGTATGTAGCAAGGAAGTCCCGGAGTATGCGACGAACTATCAGCCCAGTAAGACGTTCAGGTATGCACCCAGTCTCGGTGATGTAAAGGACGCGGTGAAAGCACTACTAGGTGCACGTCGACCAGTAATCTGGGCAGGTCAGGGCGTGCTTTACGCGGATGCTACGGACGAACTCAAAGCCCTCGCTGAGCTCACGCAGATTCCAGTGATTACAACCATGGAAGGCAAGAGCGCCTTGCCAGATGCACATCCACTGGCATTGGGTTCTGCAAACCGCACTGCACCTAAAAACGTTTTCAAATGGTTGGGAGAGTCAGACGTCGTGCTGGCCATTGGTTCAGGACTAACCCGCACCCACTTTGGCATCGATATTCCCGACGGAAAAACATTGATTCATTCGACGACCTCCGCCGAGGATCTCAACAAAGAGTACACCGTTGACATCGGTCTGATTGGGGATGCAAAACTGACGCTCGAGATGATTATTGAAGAAGTAAAGGCGGAACTGGGCGAGACCGGCAGGGAAACCGACCAGGCGCTGGTCGAAGAGATTGCAACCGGGAAGGCAGAGTGGCTTGAAGAATGGGCGCCGCTTCTAAACTCCGATGAAGCGCCAATCAATCCGTATCGTGTGATCAATGAAATCAACAAGGCGGTCGATCATGAAAACACCATCCTGACTCATGATGCAGGACATCCACGCGATCAGATTATGCCGTTCTATCAAGCGACCGCGCCCCGTGGCTACATCGGCTGGGGTAAGACAACTCATCTGGGCTATGGTATTCCGCTGATGATCGGCGCCAAACTGGCTGATCCCAGCAAGCACTGCATGAACTTTATGGGCGATTTGGCGTTTGGCCATACGGGGCTGGATATAGAAACCGCCGTACGCGCAGGTGTACCAATCACCACGGTAATCATCAACAACTTCACCATGGGTGGTTACGACAAGACCATGCCAACGGCAATGGAGCGTTTCGGTGCTGGTAACCAGTCCGGTGACTATGCAGATGTGGCCAAGGCACTGGGTGCCCGCGGTATTAAGGTTGAAAAGCCTGAGGGTATAGCACCCGCATTAGAAGAAGCACACCAGGCAAACAAGGAAGGCGAGGTATGTGTCGTGGAAATCATTACGCGTCCAGATTCGCGCTTTTCGAAATATGAGGATTTGTTGAAGCGGGACTAAAAGTTCAGCTTAAGGAAGTCGTCAAAGCTGATCCCGTATCGCTCCTGGTAGGTTAGCCAGGCCAGATAAAGCGATACGGATCCAAACAGCAGCGTGACACCGATCACGGAGATGGTCGCTGTGATGAGGTCGCTGCAAAATATGGCTTTAATGGTTTTTATGATTTCCAAGGCGCATAACTTATCACAATGAGGACAGGGTAAAGATGTTCGGAAGAGAAGTATTTCTGGATTCGCTGATGTTGCATGGTGCGACTAGGATTTTTGGTAATCCTGGGACTACCGAGACGCCATTGCTTGATAGCCTGGCTGACTATCCAGGCATTGAATACATATTCCATCTGCATGAAGGTATAGCGGTGGGTTCGGCCAATTTTTACGCCCAGGCGTCCGGGAAAACCGCCGTGGTCAATATGCATGTTGCACCGGGTCTGGGAAATGCGATCGGCATGATGTATGGCGCAATGAAAAATTGCTCACCACTTATTGTGACCGCAGGTGCCCAGGATACGCGGGTTCGCCTGCGTGACCCGTTGCTGGGACATGATCTTGTCGCCATGGCTGAGCCCGTGACCAAGTGGAGCGTGCAGGTTGAGCATGCCGATGAGATGGGCCCCATTATGCGGCGGGCTTTCAAGGTTGCTAATGAGCACCCGGCGGGTCCGGTGTTTGTGGCACTGCCCATCAACGTGCTTGAACAGCAGACAGAAATTGGCGCAACCCGGGCGGGTGACCTCATGACTTCGGCGAAAGCAGATGATGAGGCGCTCCGCCGTTTGGCGAACTTCATTCGGGCAGGGAAGAACGTTGGCATTGTCGCGGGAGACGATGTCGTCAGAGATGGCGCGAGGGATGCCCTTGTTGCACTGTCTGAGAAGATCGGAGCCGGTGTACATAAAGAGTTGGTCTGCGGTCATTTTCCGTTTCCATCAAGGCATCCTCACTTTCGTGGGCGCCTGGGTGCAGATGCAGTAGGGATCAACCAGGCGTTGGGTGATTACGACCTGGTGATCATGATAGGTGGCTCGTTTTTCGAAGAGGTCTGGTACACGGACACCAGTCCGTTTGCCGATGATGTGACGCTGGTGCATCTCGAAGCGAGTGCGGCACGACTGGGACATAAGTATCCAACGACACTTGGTATTTTAGGACATATTAAGGATGCTTTGACGAGACTTATTGATCTCGTTGGGGATGAGCCAATTTACCAGCAGCGCTGTGATGCGCTCGTTAGCCAGCATGAAACCGCGCAAGAAAAATCGAAGGAACGATTTGAGTCACTCAAAGACCTTTCTCCCATGACCCCGGCGCGGGCCATGTTTGAGCTCAGCAAGGCCGTTCCTGATGATGCGGTGATTGCGGAGGAAGCTGTCACCTCTGTTCAGGATGTTCATGATAACTTTGATGTTGGCGGTACCACGACATTTTACGGATGCCGCGGTGGCGGTATCGGACAGGCAATGGCGGGTTGTGTTGGTACTGCGGTTGCTCACCCTGACCAGATGGTGCTTGGTATCACCGGCGATGGATCGTCTATGTATAGCATTCAGTCGTTGTGGACGGCTGCCCATCACTCCCTGAATGTTCTGTTCGTCATACTTGCGAACCGGGAGTATCGAGTCCTGAAACATAACACTGACCAATACAGGCGACGTTTCAATGTGCCGTCTAACAAACCATACGTTTATATGGATCTGAAGCCCGAGCTCGGATTTTGCGAGATGGCTGCGGGCATGGGTGTACCCGGCAGACAGATCAGCGACCCGACAGAAATAGCGGAAGCGGTTGCCGAGGCCATGGCGACAGAAGGCCCCTATCTGCTGGAGCTGGTTATTCAAGGTCTGGAGACTTAGAACCTGAGGATCAAGCGTTGAAAATTGATGCCGGTATCAGCGCGAACATGGACGCCGTGGCAGACGAGGCCAGGCGATCTGAGGCGATGGGGTACGACGGCATCAGAATCTCTGAGTTAAACCATGACCCTTTCTTGCCGCTGACACTAGCAGCAGAACACACTACCTCGGTTGAGTTAGTCACCTCAGTTGCCGTTGCCTTCTCCCGTAATCCCATGACGATGGCGAACCTCGCCCACGATCTGAATGCCTTCGCAGGCGGTCGTTTTATCCTCGGTCTCGGATCCCAGGTAAAGCCACATATAGAGCGTCGCTTCAGTATGCCCTGGCATAAGGCTGCGCGGCAGATGCGGGAGTTTATTGAAGCCATGCAGGCGATTTTCGATTGCTGGTACGACGGCAAGCACCTCGAATTTACGGGTGAGTACTATCAACATACATTGATGCCTTCGACGTTTACCCCAGAGAACACCGATGTAGGCCGTCCAAGAATCAACCTCTCGGCAACAGGGCCACTGATGACGAAAGTGGCCGCTGAAGTGGCTGACGGCATGATCATGCATCCGTTCAATACGGACAAGTATATCCGTGAGGTGACGCTGCCGGCGATTCAGCAAGGCTTGGCAAAGAGTGGACGAACGCTGGATGACTTTGAACTGGACTATGCGCCTGTTATTGCCACCGGCATCGACGAAGAATCGATCCTTAAGGCCCGGGAAACTGCACGGGACAGAATTGCGTTCTATGGATCAACCGAGTCGTATCGTCCTGTGTTGGATATTCACGGCTGGGGTGATCTGCAATCAGAGCTTAATCAGATGAACAAACGCCAGCAACAGCAGGAGATGGCGTCACTGGTGCCCGATGAAGTGCTGGATACCATAGCCATTGTCGGCACGCCGGAGGAGGTCATTGACGCGATGCATGCACGATTTGCGGATGTGATTGGCAGAACAGGCTTTCGCGTACCGTCCTTGTCGGATGAAGGTCACGCAGAACTGCTTGATCGATTGCGGAGCTAGATTGCGGACCTGATGGACCTTCACACCTTACGATAAAAAGGTTGTCGCGCTTTCACCGGATCCAGCAACGACCAGTCACCGACCTCAACTTCATGTCCACCTGGGAATGGCGGTGTACTCTTTAGGTTGATTGACTCCAGGACCCGCGCATCCTGGTAGTAGGCGCTTGTAATGCGGCGTACTACTGGTTCCAGTAAACCGAATATATCTTCGATCACGGCGGTTTGCGCATCCAGGTCCAGGCCGGCGAAAGAACTTCCCTCACGTTCATTGGCCCTTGCTTCAAGTGCGTCAAGACTACTGGTGACCTCGGTCGCGTTAGACTGCGCAAGTACCAGTGCGTTCGCAAATATATCGTCGTCGTCAGCACCGGGCAGGTTGTGCTCATCGCTGGGCGGAATCAGGAGTCCAGCGATTTTTCGAAGCACGTGTTTTTGCTCGTCGGATAAGGGATTGCTGCTGCCAATTAAATCACTCATGGGTTCCCCCTCTAGTCAAATCAGTCAAATAGGTTAGCAAGACGCTGTTTCATTGAGTCCGCCACGTACAGTGCCAGTGCCTGAATGGTGCGTGTGGGATTTACCCCGGCACTGGTGACGAAAATACTGCCATCGACAATGAAGAGATTCTTGACGTCGTGACAGCGACCCCATTCGTTGACCACTGATGTTGCCGGGTCGGTTCCCATACGGGCGGTACCCATAAGGTGCCAGCCTCCGGCGGGCATCGGTCCCATTGATTCAATATCATGTCCACCGGCAGCCTCTAGAATCTCCGTCGCACGGGCGATGGAGAATTCAAGCATCTTCCGGCTGTTCTCGCTCAGGGTGTAGTCCAGCTTTGGTGCAGGAATCCCATCGGGATCCTTGAGCTCCGGGTCCAGTGTCACCCGGTTGCGTTCGTCCGGCAGGTCCTCACAGATGCCAACCATACCAGTTGTCTGATTAAGAACACGGCGAGCGGATGCGTGGTGGTCTTTGCCCCAAGCAATCTGGCCCGAAACCATTTGGCTGGCGGCGGTACTTGCGGGACCAAGGCCGCGTACAATTTCGTAGGTGAAGCCCCGGGCAAAACCTCTGGATAGATCAGTTTCATAGAACTCCTGACTCCAGATACAGTTGCTGGGTCCGCGGGAACCATCAAGTTCAGTATCGAACGTGCCATAGATGAAGGAATAGGGATGGAACATCAGGTTTTTACCCACGAGGCCACTGCTGTTGGCGAGACCGTCCGGGAATGCGGTGGATGTTGAGTTCAATAACAAACGCGGTGTCCCCACGCCATTGCAGGCCACTATGACGACTTCTGCGCTGATCTCCTGCTCGTTCCCGTCGGCGTCATAATAGATAGCACCTCCAGCCATCCCATTATCACGTACGGTAATTTCTCTTACGCGGCAGCGGGTTCTGAGTTCAACCCCGGCGCGCATCGCATGAGGCCAATAGGTAATGTCGGTGCTTGCCTTGGCGCCCTGGGCACAGCCGGTAGTACAAGCCCCAAGATTGATGCACTGGTCACGACCGTCGTATTGTTGGGTTGCGACCGCACTGTCGGAAGGCCACCAGTGCCAGCCAAGTTTGTTGAACCCATTCGCCAGCATGGTGCCGGATTTTCCCAGAGGTACGGGTGGCATGACCGCGGGCTTTGGGGGGTAGGCAGGATCTCCCTCGAGACCCGAGACGCCCATCATGCGGTCGTTTTCGTCGTAGTAAGGCGCCAGCGTGTCGTAATCGATGGGCCAGTCTTCAGCGACACCATCGAGTGTTTTCACTCGAAAATCCGATGGATGAAAACGCGGAAAGTGACCCGCGTAAAGGATAGTGCCACCGCCAACGCCATTGAAGTTTGCAACAGAGATGGGGGAGTTATCGTTGTTGACGGGGTAGTCGGTAGTTCGTCCGCGGACGTTTGGATCAAAACTAAATGGCCCCGATGCGCGAGATTCCCAGTCCAAATGCGCGCTGGGGTACTCATGGGGATTCATCCAGTCGCCCTGCTCCAAGCATACAATACGCATTTTGGTATCTGCTAGGCTCCAGGCGATCGCAGCGCCGGATGCACCCGCACCGATGATTAATACGTCGACGTGATCTTCTGCCATTGGTGATGATCCTTACATTTCAACCCACGAAGAATAGTTGACGTTTCAGGACTGCGCAAATCCACTCTCTTTCGATTGGTTATCGATCTCGATACTATGGCTGCTTACCTTTTGGATGGATTCATATGCCTCGCTTTGCGGCCAACCTCACCATGATGTATCCCGAGTTCGATTTGCCAGATCGTTTCACTGAGGCACGTCGTGACGGGTTTACCGCGGTTGAATTATTGCAACCCTACGGGGAGTCCATTGATGATCTGGGAGCCTGGCTGGACAACAGCGGACTGCAGATGATTCTGCTGAACACCCCGATGGGTGACGTAGCCAACGGTGAACGTGGTCTAGCGGGATTGCCCGGGAGTGAAGCGGATTTTAACGAGGCGTTTGCGCAGTCTCTGACATATGCGGTTGAGCTCAATATTCCGATGATTCACGTGATGGCAGGTGTGGTCCCGGACGGTGTGTCAAAAGATGAATGCGGTCAGGTGCTGGTTAGTAATCTACAACGAACAGCAGATCAGGCAGCGGAACATGGCATTTGTCTGAATCTGGAGCCACTCAATCAGGTTGATCTGCCGGGCTACCTCTATACCAGTGCCGCGGAAGCAAAGGGACTCATTGATCAGATTGATCGAGAGAATGTAAAACTGCAGTACGACTTCTATCACCTGCAGTTTTCAGCAGGTGATCTGGGTGGTGGATTGCGTAAGTACTTTGGTGACATTGGTCACGTTCAGTTCTCAAGCGTGCCGGGCCGCCATGAACCACAGTATGGAGAGGTCAACCTGCCGTTTCTGTTCGATCTACTGGATGAGTTGAACTATGACGGTTGGGTTGGTTGTGAATACCGGCCGAAAACCACGACGAGGGACGGATTGTTCTGGGGTAAGCCCTTTGGCTTGGGAGGTGAATAGCGCTGATGTGCGCTGACTTCTCATGTATTCTTCTTGCTCACTCGTAGTTAAGAGATAGCTTATGAAGTTTGGTGCACAAGTCACTTGTTATCGGAATACCTGGGACGACATGAAGGCCGTCGTTGAGCGTATGGAGCGCGGCCGTTGGAACAGCGTCTGGTTTGCAGATCATTTTCTGCCTCCCCCTGGTCGCCCGGAAGATGAGGACCTGACCGCCCATGAAGGCTTTACGGTTGCGGCCGCGGTTGCGGGCTTTACCGAGACACTCCGTATCGGTCATCTGGTGCTTGGTACCCCTTATCGAAACCCCGCCCTGGTGGCTAAGATGGCGGCGACAGTCGATCACATTTCAAAAGGCCGATTCTGTATTTCGCTTGGCGCCGGGTGGTTCGAGCGTGAACATATAGCCTATGGCTGGCAGTTTCCTTCTATGAAGGAACGTCAGGATCGGTTGGAAGAGGCGGCCAATCTTATTCGTCAGATGATACACACTGATGGCCCGGTAGCGTTTAACGGTGAGTATTACCACGTAGATAATGCGCCGCTCTCGCCGGGAAGCTACGGTGATCCAATACCCATCATGATCGGTGGGACAGGACCTAAGCGAACCTTGCGAACACTGGCCCGATACGGGGATGTTATGAACATGGATGGGTGGGCGAGTCCAATGACGGCTGAGTACTTTCATTCCAGACTGTCGATTTTGGAGGCCCACTGCGAAGACGCCGGCCGAGATATGAGTGAGATCAAGAAAACGATCCTAATGCCAACGCTGCTGTCTGATGACAAGGAAGCCGTTGAGGCATTTCGAACGTTTCGAAACCTCAAAGAAGGATCAGCCATTGGACCTAAGAACTTCATCATAGATCGGGTGGGTGAAATCGTTGATGCGGGAGTAGACGAGATCATATTCGGTGGTATGTTGACAGACGATCCTGACGAATTCGTACGCTTCGATGAAGAAATCCTCAGCGCTTTTTCGTAGTTGTCTGAATCCTCAGGAGTATTAAAGAAAGAAGCGCGTCAGCTATTACAGTTGGCGCTACCCCTTATGGGTGCTCAGCTTTTCCAGATGGGCATGAATATCACCGATGTCATTATGGCGGGGCGTTACAGTTCCGTTGACCTGGCGGGTGTTGCATTGGGCAGCAGTGTCATGTGGCCTGTTGTGATACTGATGATGGGTCTGATTCAGGCCGTCACGCCGACGGTTGCACAACTCAATGGTGCCAAAGACTACGCCGAGATCGGGGAGGTGATTCGCCAGGGGCTATGGATGGGGTTCATAGGGGGGCTTCTGGGATCACTGGTGTTGTTTAATATTGCCCCGCTATATGGGTTGGCAGATGTTGATCCCGCAGCAGCGGCAGTGTCGATAGAGTATTTGAACATGATCGCTCGAGGTCTGCCGGCCCTCGCATGCTTCTTTTGTCTTCGTTACCTTTGCGATGGCACCGGGTTCACGCACGCTGCATTGGTAATTGCCGCGATAGCACTCTTGCTGAAGATCCCCCTGAATTACGTATTGATATATGGCCGCTTTGGCTTCCCTGAACTCGGTGGCGTTGGCTGTGGTGTCGCCCACGCAATCATAATGTGGGCGCAGTTGCTGCTAATTCTAGTCGTTGTCACGAGAAAGCGATTTGGCTACACCAAATGGATGAGCAAGTTCTCGGCGCCCGAGTGGATTCGTATCAGGGCGCTGTTGATCATCGGCATACCGATCGGGCTCACGTTGTTTGCGGAGGTGGGTATTTTTTCGCTGACGACTCTGCTGCTGGGGCGTTATGGTGCCGAAGTGGTGGCGTCCCACAATATTGCCATGTCCATCGCCGGGTTTATGTTCATGATGCCGTTAGCCCTGGGTCACGGGTCCACGATTCGCATTGGATTCCGGTTAGGTGCGGGCGAGATCAAGGGAGCCGGAATTACCGCGGGAATCGCATTAAGTATGACGGTACTGTTTGCGATTGTGGGCGCGCTATTTGTTCTCATGTTCCGGGAACACCTGGTGGCGATATTCACTACCGATCCTGCAGTGCGCGAACTATCGGTGGTGCTGGTATTGTTTGTTGTGTTCTTCATGACATTTGATGCCACGCAGACTGGCGCCATCGGTTGTCTAAGGGGTTTCAAAGACACGCGGGTGCCTATGATGATTGCGTTGTTCAGTTACTGGGTTGTGGGGCTGCCATTGCAATGTGCCCTTGGATTCGGCTGGTTAGGTGAGCCGATGGGGGTATATGGATTCTGGATCGGCTTGAGTGCCGGCCTTGGGGTTGCGGCAATACTATTGTGCAGGCGACTTTGGTATGTACATGGGAACGAACCCTTGATCATGAGCCTCGCGGGCTAGTCAGCGTCGCTATTGAGGCCGGAATACGGTATGCTTGCCGGCCTTTTGGTCTTTTCGACAAACTCGTTCTCTCGACAAAATCTTCTTCCTCGAGCTGGCGTAAACAATCGAACTGCCTGATGTTTACAACATTAAAGGAACGAGAATGAAGATTGGCACACATGCTGTCATGTCAATGCATTATGTATTGACCGATGACACTGGCGAAGAAATAGATTCTTCGACCGGTCAGGAACCTTTAACTTATCTGCACGGTACCGGGCATTTGATCCCCGGCTTAGAGCGCGAGCTTGACGGTAAGGAAGCGGGTGATGAGTTAATAGCTGTTATTTCGCCGGAAGATGGTTATGGCGAACAGGATGAAACATTGATTCGTCAGATTCCGCGTACTGCGTTTGGTGATATCGAAAATATTGAACCCGGGATGCAGTTTCGCGCTGGAGGTAACGATGATGATGTACAGATAATAACCGTAACCAAGGTTGAGGGTGACGACGTCACTGTCGATGGCAATCATCCACTTGCAGGAATGACACTCAACTTTAGCGTCTCGATTCAGAGCGTGCGTGAGGCATCATCGGAAGAGATCGATCACGGTCACGTACGTTAAAGAACACACTTATATTAAAGAACGTAGTAAAGAAAACAGGAACTAGGAGTAGACATGGCTACAAAGAAAAGACAATCCGGACCCACCACACACGAGCTTCGAGAAAGTCTTGAGGAAGATGTGAAAGCATTTCTCGCATCTGGAAAGAAAATTACGCAAATTCCCAATGGCGTAAGTGGTGTCGATAGCACCAAGGGTACTAAGAACATCTCGCTAGGACAGGCTAAAAAACGCTAGCGTGTCTTGCGGGTTGGTATCGTGGACAACGGGTCGTCTGGCCACGGGTGTTTAGGATACCGACCCTTCATCTCTTTTTTCACTTCTACATAGGCATTGCGCCAAAATCCAGCAAGATCCTGAGTCACCTGTAATGGTCGTCCTGCGGGTGAAAGCAAGTGCACCAGTAACTCCACGGATCCACCAGCAATCGTTGGCGTCCGCGTAACACCGAACATTTCCTGAAGTTTTACTGCAAGTACCGGGGGACTCTCGCGGTAGTCAATTTTGATGTTGGAACCCGATGGAACGCTTAGCCGCTCCGGCGCGAGCTCCTCCAGTTGACCAAGTTGTTTGTAAGTGAGTAAGGACCGCAGGATCTTCAGAAGATCCAACTTTTTGAATCCACTAATGTGATTGATCGGATCGAGAAAGGGGTCGAGCCACCTGTGGAGATTCGTTAGCAGACCATCGTCCGACAGGTCGGGCCAATCGTGGTCACCGATGGATCGTAGCAGCATTACCCTGCCTCGAAACTGATGGCACTCAGCCTTCCACGGAAGCATGTCTAGTCCCTTTTGTCGTACCAGTTGCAGTAGTGCGTTCCGTTTCATCTCTGCGTCGGCTTCCATTTTCGTACTTTCAAGGATCAGCTCGCCAATGCGTTTTTGTTGCTCCGCCGTGAACCTCGACGTCTTTTCGTCCCATTTGGCTTCGTTCGCGACACTCACCAGGTCTGCGAGTAACGTGCCAAATAGATTTGCGTCCAGCGGTGCCGCCGAGTAA
Organism: uncultured Gammaproteobacteria bacterium; assembly: GCA_913045175.1. GTDB lineage: Bacteria > Pseudomonadota > Gammaproteobacteria > Pseudomonadales > Azotimanducaceae > UBA7455. Next base: position 83,936 of record CAJWQG010000004.1, read on the forward strand.
ATGACGTCCCCTTTATTGCGGGCGAATCCCCCAACTTCTGCAACGGCTAACCACTTTGCTTTACCGATGCTGTGGGGTTGGTCGAAATTAGCACTACGCCCATTGGCAAGCAGGTAGCCACCGGCATGACGTTGCCTCGCAATTCGATCCGGGTATGCTGAAGCGATAAGGTAAGCGAGCATCTCTGATTCCGATAACTGACTAACCGCTGACGAGCCGATATGCTGGATCGCGAGCTGTGACTTAAACTGCTTGGTAAGCTGAAGGGTTCTACTTCGCCATCCTCGATATCGAGAAGGGCAGGGGGCCTCCCCATTCAACACGGCAATTCGATGCGCGATATCCGGTGTCTCGCGGAATGGATCGCGGTCAGAGAGTATGGACGCTAGTTGGGCCGCCAGCTGAAACATCTCGTTGTCTCCGATGGCGCATAACAGCATATGTGCGAGCCTGGGATGTGCGGCCACGTCCAGCATTGCCTCGCCATGCGCTGAAAGGACATCCCTGTTTGCTTCGTCAGTTTGTATAGCACCTAACATTTTTAGCAGGTCGCGCGCCTGATTCCAGTTGCCGGCAGGTGGTGGATCCAGCCACTTCAGATCACTGGGATCGCCCCAATGCAGTACTTGCAGTGCAGCGGGAGCGAGGTCGGCGTTCAGGATCTCTGGTGTAGACTGTGCGGGGAGTGGATATTGCTGATCCTCTGACCACAGCCGGTAGCAACGGCCAGGCGATAAGCGGCCAGCGCGACCGGCACGTTGTGTCGTAGACGACTGGGCGACCTGTATTGTTTGTAGGCGGGTCATACCCGTATTTGGATCAAACCGAGGTTCTCGAGCGAGACCGGTATCTACAACCACGTCGACGCCTTCAATGGTAAGACTCGATTCGGCAATGTTCGTTGCAAGCACGACTTTGCGACCACTGGCTTCGGGCATAAGCGCCAGCTGTTGTTCCTCCATGGATAGGTTTCCGTATAGAGGCCGAATGTGCGCATCCGTATTCTGTAACCTCTCGGTAGCTCCTCTTATTTCACCCTGGCCTGGTAGAAAAACAAGGATGCTACTCTCGGGGTTTTCCTCAAGTGCACGTATGATGACAGGGATGCTTCTGTCAATAATGCGATCGCGAGGGTTCCTTGCGCCGGTATAGGTGACGTCGACAGGATATTGCTTACCTGAACTTTCGATTATCGGCGCGTTGTCCAACAGCTTGGCGATTGGTTGTCCATCGAGGGTTGCAGACATGACCAGTATTTTTAGCGGGTTGTCTGCGCTGCGAAAGATGGATCGACCCTGTAGCGTCAATGCGAGGGCCAGATCAGAGTCAATATTGCGTTCATGGAATTCATCGAAGATAACCAGGCCCACATCCTCAAGGGATGGGTCGGACTGCAGCATTCGGTTAAGAATGCCCTCGGTGATGACTTCAATAATGGTGCTGGGTCCAACGCGGGTATCCAGACGCATACGATATCCGACCAGGCCGCCTGGTTTCTCGCCCAACATGTCCGCCATTCGAAAGGCAGCGTTCCTGGCGGCTACCCGTCGGGGCTCCAGCAACAGTATTTTCTTGCCGTTAAGCCAGGGTTGTTCCATCAGTGCGAGTGGCACAAGGGTTGTTTTACCAGCGCCGGGCGGTGCCTGAAGTACTAGCTCGTTCTTCTCGGCCAGACACTTGATGATGTCCGGGAGAACGTCGGTAATGGGGAGTTTGCTGTCAATCACATTGGCGTTAGTTCAGCCCGCGTTTCGGCTGATACACACCGTCTTGAAAGCCATCAAAAAATGCAGGTAGAAGTGGATGATCAATATAGTCCACACCGTCGAAGGCGATAAGGTTGCGCTCGGCTACGTAGGTGGTGTGATCCGCTTCGTGCACCAATACATGGTACCAGGGGGCATCTTTAGGAGGCTTGGATTTGGCCATTGTGTCATACCACTCTTCGGTTCCGGAAAATACCGGATCGACGTCGAACACGAGCCCCCGATACTCGAACAGTCTGTGTGTCACCTGTTGGCCGATAAAAAATTGAGCTTGCACTGCGCTTAACTCTATTGACGTTAATCCGTTGATTATACAGGTCGCCGGGACCGGCGACTTGCGTGACATTGGCTTTTGCGTGAGACTCTATGCTTTGCTTTAACACACAATGGGGGGGGGGATTCATGCGAATCAATGAAATTACTATAGCCGACGAACCGGAAGCCTGGCGGGCCCGAGGGTTTACCGTCGAGAACGATCGAGTGACGATTGGCGAGAGCTATGTTGTTCATCTCACAGGAGGCGAAGGCGGCGTCACCGCGTGGACGCTGGGTGTTGACGGGAAGGAGGGCTCTACGACCGTTGCGCCGCGCGGGATGGGTGTGACTGTTACGCAGCCCATGAAACCCGAAGGCCCAACTGATCATGAGATTGGCATCACTCATTCCGCCAAGGCAATTGTGTGGACGGCGGATACGGCTGCATCGGTGGTAGCCCTGCAGGAGGCCATTCCAGAATTTGGGCCGCCGTCGCGGGACGGGCTGCACAAGGGCACACATTTTGCGATCTGGCCCCTTGATGATACGGACGTTGGTCTTGAGGTGGTCTGCCTTGATCCGGACCAGGGTGATGACACCATCGCAGCGCTTTTCTTTGTGGTGGAGGATTTTGACAAAGCGGTTGAACGAATGGGTGTGGAGAACCTGATACCCGAGGACGTCTATGGCGGGCGCCGACGGGTGATTATCAAACCCGGGATTGGTGTGTCACTTCGCGTACATTTTTTGGCGCCTGTATAGGATAGAGCCTAAATGGACACGTCAGAAATTTTTTTGGGCAGCTTTGGGGTGGGATGTATCTCATTTTCGGCGAGTTGTTTTTCATCACCGGCCAACTGGGCAAGACCATAGAAATGACGGATGATAAAGCATTCGTCATCAGCACCGGCTATATCACGCTCTTGCTGGGGCTCGTTACTGTTATTGCACACAATGTATGGGTCGCGGACTGGAGAGTCATTATCACTGTTTTAGGCTGGACGACCTTGATCAAAGGCATTTAGAAGATTGGTTTTCCAGAGTTTATCCATGAGCAAGCTCAGAGATTCAAGGGAAAGCAGTTGTTGTCAGGCGCGTTTCTGTTTCTTCTGGGTGGATATTTGTTCTGGATGGCTACGTGGAGTAGGGGGAATTGGTTGTAGGGGTTCTGTTCGGTAAACTGAACCGCGGAGAGGTGCCGGAGTGGCCGAACGGGATTGATTCGAAATCAATTGACGGGGTGACCCGTCCCAGGGTTCGAATCCCTGCCTCTCCGCCACCTTCTAAAAGCCCAGTAAAAACCTAGTTCAGGGGCCATCCTCATAAGCAAAAGACGGCTTTTTATAAGCATAAATCATAAGCAAGTAGTGGCGCATGTGTAAACCGGTGGGCCGTTGTAGGCAAACGGCTTATCGTTTATAGCCCCCGGGGAGGCCCTGCAACTGATGTTTATTCGGTTGGTTACCGCATGGATTCATAAGAAGCTGATTTTCAAAAACCTAAACCAAGCCAATTTTAAAAATAGCTATAGAAAAGACCGCTACACCCCGTATTTACGCAGTCCTTCGAATTAAAAAAGAGTAAAAAATACTGTTAAAACAAGGGCCTACAAGCACCTTCTTGGGGCTTCGCATCTGCTACCCACTAGGTAGAGATATTACGGAAGACTAAGCGCCTCGAGCTTGAGAGGTGATCCATTTCAGGTATCAAATTAATATATCAATACTTCGCCTAGATGATTCTTCCAAGTCTGCTGCTGAAGGCTCCTCAGCGGCCCTATTCTTCTGTTCAAATCGAAGATCATCCAGTGCTCTTTGTTCAACAGCTGTTAATTCACCAACATAGGATCGTTGTTGGCGTCTTTCTAATTCCTGGTAGGTGCCATCTACCATCCTTGATTGCTCAAAGGACAGAACAATCTCTACGTCTTTTTGAGCTGAACCGGGATTTATGTCAGGAAGTGGCGATGGAGACGCGTTTGGAGTTTTACTGACATTAGAGGCACTCTTTAAATAGATTGAATTACTTGTATTTCCGTACCCGGTAATCTCTGCCATCAAAATGCCTCCTGCCATTTAATTTCCCAAATATCATGCAATCTGCACGCCAAGAAAAAAATGTAATGATTTTAATGACTTATAAATTTATTTTTATTTAGAGTACGCAGCTCTTGCGCTACCATCGCTCAGAGTTAGAGAAACTGCCTCCTGAATGTGCACATTACAAGCAGCGGGAAGCTTTGGAAGCCCGTGTTTGCTTGTGTTCCGGAATTAAAAAAGAGTAAAAATACTGTTAAAACAAGGGCTTACAAGCACCTGTATGGGGTTTCGTGTTTGCCTTTAAGGGTTTGGGATGGTTAAGCTGTTCAGGTGTTTTAGTGGCCAAATAAGGGGGGCCTTATAAAGGAAATGGTAGTGGAGATACTACATTAATTAAACCGGTGGCTTCCCCGTCAGTTCTCTAAGTTTATACTCCTTTATGAAATCTGTTTTACACTTTTTGCACTCGAACTTTAACGCTATTTTTTTTGACGTATCATCTGAGTAGAACGCGTTTCTATCTCCCGCTGTGGCAAAGTTAAGTCTCTGAATACTATTTTGGAAGCCACAATGAGGGCATTTTGCTCGTCGGCCACGGAAGAGACGGATAAGCCCATAAACAGCTAGAGCTATACCAAAAAACTCAAACAGCCATCCCTTTAATGCTAGGTAGAAAATGAGCCCCAGCCCAATAAATCCGCTACACAACAAAAAGGTAAAGAACCGCAGATAAGCAGGCCATCCACGTCTCTTGGCGAAGATATGCAGTAAAACCAACAGAGCAGCTAAGGGTAGACCATATCCAAAAGCATTTTCTGCAGTATATATTCCTACGCGGCCCCAAAAAGCAGCACTCAGCAAAGACGAGGCCTCTATTTCCCCCAAAGAATCCTTAAACAATAAGTGTGCTTTGGAATAATCAACTGCAACCCCATGCCCTCTAGAATACATGTATCCTAAATCGCTTTGAGAATAAGGATTCCCCTGCTCAGCAGCAAGGGTGTACCACTTCACAGCCTGGACATCATCCTCTGGAACGCCGTATCCAAAATCGTACATCCAACCTAAATTGGCTTGAGCCAGGGTATGACCTTGCTCAGCAGCGAGGGTGTACCACTTCACAGCTTCTTTGTAGTCTTGTGGAACGCCTTCGCCATTGTCGTACATGACACCAAGTTTGCTCTGCGCGCGAGCATCACCCTGCTCAGCATCCTTCTTAAATTCCTGCAATGCAGTTGCATAGTCTTCTGCTTCGTATGCAGCAAGTCCTTTATCAAAATCAGCACCCGCGTTTAACGGCGCTAACAAAGCAAGAAGGACTAATGGAGTTGTCAGTAAACTTTTCATACGTCGCCCCCTCCCCTCCGTTGACTTAATCGTCATCAATCATACCGCCACTCGTCGAGCTTCCCATATTTGTCTGAAGTCTCTATCAACGAAGCAGGTCGCTAAAAATTACTTTCTCCGTTTTCATTCTTTCAATCTGCGCTATCGTCATCCCGCAAGAAATGTAATAGGTACTGTTTTCGATTAGAGCAGCAAGTTTGGTCTTGCTAATTCTTGATTGGTTTGCAGAAAGCGTTTGCACGCTATTACTGTCTAGAAGGTTTTTAACTACGCTCGCCTTTATACCGAAGTTTGTATCCTCAGGAAGCGAACCAAAATTTTCCAACTGTACGTCGTCAGACCTTGTGGAACCATTTGACCCTATTTCTAAGCGACACTTTTCTGCCGGTGACTTCTCCAGTCTAACCTGCTAATTACAGGTTGTGTATTTTTCTCTGGGTCAGTGTCCGGTATTTCACCGCCGCACGCTGATCCAGTATTTCGTTTCGCTTGCCTTCATAGACATCTGCGGGCGTCACGTTGTCCAATGACTCATGGTATCGCTCGTGATTGTAATGTTCTACCCACTTGGAGATGGCCTGCTCCAACTCCCATGGGTAGTAATAATGTTCCAGCTTGACCACGTTCTTCATTGATCGGTGATACCGTTCGATCTTGCCTTGGGTCTGTGGGTGATACGGCGCGCCACGAGTGTGTTCTATCTCCTGCTTTTTGAGCCAGGATTTGAGTTCACCACTGATGTAGCAAGGCCCATTGTCCGACAGCAGGCGGGGCTTGTGCCTTACCCGGGCTTCGGACAAGCCTGTGGCCTTCAGAGCATCTTCCAGTGTATCCGTCACATCAGCGGTGGCCATGGTCGTCGTCAGACGCCAGGTGATGATGTAGCGCGAGTAATTATCCAGAATCGTCGACAGGAAGTACCAGCCCCAACCCACCACTCTGAAATAGGTAAAATCGGTCTGCCACAGTTCATGTACCCGGCTGGTCGGGTGCTGGAATTTATCCGCTGCTTGCATCACCGTGAACTGTGGGCTGGTGATCAGGTCGTGGGCCTTTAAAATACGATAAACACTGGATTCAGACACGAAGTAGTCGTGGGTATTGGTGATGTGCCCTGCCAGCTCTCGGGGCGTCAGTTCAGGCCGATCTAGCGCGACCTCGACGACCAGACTGCGAACCGCGTCCGGTATCCGGTTCCAGTGACGCCTCGAGACCCGTCCCTGGTTAGAAAGGCCGTCCAATCCACCTTTCTCGTAGGCAGCATACCAGCGATAAAAACTGGTGCGACTGACCTTGATCTCATCCAGCGTCCGACGGACAGACAGTTCTGAATCCTCAACCAGGCGAATGATGGCCAGCTTTTCCGATGCGGTGTGCATCATTCGTCGTCCAAGATCACACCCTGCCCAGTCAGACTTTTTTTGAGCCAGTCATTGCGCAGGTACAACTCGGCAACAGCCTGCTTTAGATCGCCATTCTCACGCTTGAGGCTGGTGACTTCATTGGTGTTGGCTTCGCGCACCGTGTCGCCCGACAGGCGCTTCTTGCCGGCCTCAAGGAAGTCCTTACTCCAGCGATAATACAAATTGGGATTGATGCCCTCACGGCGACAAAGCTCAGCGACTGAACTCTCGCCCCTGAGA
>CAJWQG010000005.1 GCA_913045175.1 uncultured Gammaproteobacteria bacterium
CATACATCACCATGTCCTCGGAGGTAAGCGGACGAGTCATTGGTGTGTCGGACGCGCTATGGGCCGGTGGCGCATTTGACGCCGGTGAAGTACTGCTCAGGATTGATCCCGATGACTTCGAACTCAGCCTCGAACAGGCACGTGCGGATGTAGCTGCGGCAGAAGCAACGTTGAAGCTTCGTGCCGCAGAGAGCGAAGCAGCGATAGAGAATTATGCACTACTCAACGGCGATGCGGTGGTACCCCCTCTGGTCGCAAAAGAGCCTCAGATAGACCAGGCGAAAGCTCAATTATTCGCGGCCCAGGCCCGCGAAAAAGTTGCAGCACTAGCCCTGTCCAGAACCAAATTTTCTTTGCCGTTTGCTGGCCAGGTTACCGAAAGCTCCGTAGCAGCAGGTCAACTGCTAAGCCAGGGACAATCTTTCGGTCGTGCTTTTGCCAACCAGTCCGTTGAAGCGACGGTACCACTAACGGTGAAGGAACTGGGTTTGATTTCCCCACTGGCCGGACGCAAGGCGGTCATTGGGTCAAATGACATTGATCACCCTGCGACAGTCGACAGGAGGGCGGCAGAACTCGACGCGATGACGAGATTTGCCACGGTTTATCTACATACGGATAGCGTCATCCCACCAGGAACTTTCGTCGATGTCGAGATCAGCGGTGCACCCCAGACCGACACCTTTCTGCTGCCGGAAACCACACGTCAATTCAATGAAACACTATGGATCGTCGAGGGCGGCATGCTAAGAGCGATAACACCAGAGCTCATCGCAACCACAAGCGAGGGCATGCTAGTGCGGGCATTCGACTACAAGAACGGGATTGTCCAGGGTGCAGTTCCCGGATCGATGGAAGGTCTTGCAGTATCCATCACTGAAAGACTCTCCCCATGACAGATACGGCGGCAGACGACAACGTAGTCGACAACGTAGACAACAAGGCAGATACAGGCATCGTCAACTACTTTGCCGGTAACCTGGTTGCCGCCAATTTGATGATGGCACTGATGCTTATTGGCGGAGCCCTTTCGATAACATCCCTGAACTCCCAGTTCTTTCCTACTATTGATCCAGCGGTCATCAATGTTACCGTGCCCTACCCTGGTGCCACACCGGCGGAAGTCGAAGAAGGCGTTACCCGAAGAGCGGAAGAAGCCGTGTTCGGTATCGAGGGCGTCGACCGTGTAGTCTCAAAAGCATCTGAAAATAGTGGCTCTCTTAGCATCGACCTGAAAGATTTCGTCGATGGTAAAAAGGTCAAAGACGACATCGAGGCAGCTATCGATCAGATCGCGGACTTTCCCCCGGCGGATGCCGAAGAGCCAAACGTCGTTCGGATCGAAACGCTCAACGAGGTGATGACGATCGTCGTCTACTCTGATCGTTCGGAAAAACATCTTCGCCGAGGCGCCGAGGAACTGGAAGAAGCCCTCCTTGCACTGCCCAGTGTATCTCTGGTCAATACCGTAGGCACACGGGACTACGAGATATCCATCGAAGTCTCGGAAGACTCACTGCGTCAGTACGGCATAACTATCGATGACGTGGCAAATGCGGTGCGAGCGTCGTCTATTAATCTGTCTTCCGGGGAACTGAGAACCGATGCCGGCGACCTGTTGCTGCGTACTGATACCAAACGCCAGACCGGAGATGAGTTCAAGGACATCGTATTGCGGGCCAGGGCAGACGGAACCCTGCTCCGATTGGGTGACGTTGCCACGATCAATGATGGATTCGTGGATGTAGACCTTATCAATGAGTTCAATGGCCGCTCGTCGGTCGTGCTGGCCATAAAGGCATCGGTTAGCGAGGACATGCTGCAGATTGCCCAGGACATCAAAGATCTGCTTTCTGAATACGATCCGCTGCCGGGTATCACCGCAGAGATATGGAACGATCAGTCGGCTGTGCTCAAGGACCGCCTCAACCTGCTGGTAAGAAACGGGCTCCTTGGATTCGCGTTGGTATTTTTATTTCTGGTCATCATGCTGGACCTGCGACTCGCCATATGGGTCGCCATGGGTGTGCCCATTTCTTTTTTTGGTGCATTTCTTTTCTTCGATTCCCTGGGTGTAAACATCAATATGGTGTCACTGTTTGCCTTGATTATTGTTCTCGGAATCGTGGTCGACGATGCCATCGTTGTGGGGGAAAACATCATCTCCGAACATGAACTTGGATATGAGGGACCACACGCCGCAGTGCTTGGCGTCAGGGGCGTTATCAGCCCCGTTACCATCGGCGTACTGACCACCATGGCGGCATTTGCGCCGCTACTTTTTGTTACCGGTGTTTTTGGGCAGATACTTCAGGCTGTGCCCATCATTGTCATTTGCGTGTTGGCCATGTCCCTGGTGGAAGCGTTCTTTATACTGCCGGCGCATCTTGCCCATGGTGGCAGCTGGAGCCGACCTCCACTGACGACTATTCAATCGAAGGTAAGTGGTTGGTTCGAGCACCTGCGTGACAATCAGGTCATTCCCCTGATTCGACTCGCGGTAAAGCATCGCTACCGCACCCTTGGGCTCGCGTTCTTGTTTCTTGTGCTTAGCTTCTCACTGATAGCAACAGGTGCCGTACGCTTTCTTTTCTTTCCAGCGCTGGAAGGGGATCAGTTACAGGTAGACATCGAGTTTCCTATCGGGACACCATTCGAAACGACTGACGAAGCCGCACAACGAATGCTGACAGCGGCTTATGCAGTGAATGAATCAGTCGACAACTCTGCATTTGAATCGATCAGTCTGACCGTTGGTGGTATAACTGCCAGCCTGGGAGGCCCGGTCGGTGGTACTAACATGACGATCGCAAGCAATCTTGCATCGGTACAGATCCAATTGCACCGGGAGCCACTTCGCAAACATTCTGCAACGGAACTGGAAAGAATGTGGCGCGCAAACGTGGGGGAAATTTCCGGTACTGAAAGTATTTCCTACTCAGCCGAACAGTTTGCCCGTGGCACTGATATCGAATACGAATTGTCACATCCTGATGAGGAGACCCTAGTCGCCGGGGTCGAATCGCTGCGTGATTATCTCGCCAGCCTTCCAGAGGTTTATGACATCCAGGACTCATTCAAGTTAGGCAAAAGACAATATGATGTTGAGCTGACGTCAGTTGGCAAAGCAGCCGGGCTGACACCGTCACTGGTCGCAAGACAACTGAGGATGAACTTCTTCGGTGAAGAAGTTCAACGGATTCAGCGGGGTCGTCAGGAACTAAAAGTCATGGTCCGCTACCCCAGTGATGAACGTCGCAGCATGCGGGACCTGTACAACGCCAGGATCCGTTTAGCCGATGGAACAGAAACCTCGCTGCGTACTGTCGCCACACTGACAGAATCACGGGGATACTCATCCATTGATCGTGTTGATGGTGCAAGAATCGTTCTCGTCTCCGCCCAGATCGATACGGCCATGGCAACACCAACAGAAGTTAACGATGTGCTGAAGCAGGAAGTTCTGCCCGCGCTCCAGGAAGAGTATCGTGGTTTGAAGTTCAAGCAGGCCGGGATGTCGCAGGCCCAGGCTGAAGACATGGCATCCCTTGGCAGCCTGGCACTCGTCGCCCTGCTGGTTATATACGTGATGATCGCATCACAATTACGGAGCTACGCGCAACCCCTGGTTATAATGAGCGCTGTACCGTTCGGGGCCGGCGGTGCATTAATCGGTCACTTTGCACTCGGTTTCGACCTGTCGTTTGTATCTGTTTTTGGCATCATTGCGCTAAGCGGCGTTGTAGTGAATGACTCACTGATTCTGATCGACCGCTATAACCGCTTTCGCCGTGAAAGCGACCTGGAACCGATCGAGGCAATCATCGCAGCAACGCAAAGGCGATTCAGGCCAATCGTTCTTACCACAGTGACGACTGCGCTGGGACTCACGCCCATGCTGTTCGAAACCAGCATTCAGGCACAGTTTATGATTCCCATGGCTGTGAGTCTGGCCACCGGTATCGTATTCGCCAGCGTCATTATCTTATTCGTGGTACCGATTCTTGTCCTGATTGAAGAGGACCTGGGCAGTCATCCTGCTTGATCGCCAAACACCAGCTGCTATTCCGGCTGCTCAAATTCAATACGTTTACCGAAACCTTGCATCGGGGCAAGTGTCCGCAAGTCTATGTCAATAACATAGGGACCAGTCGCCTGCATAGCACGGTCAAACGCTTCCCTGAATTCTTCAACACCCTTAACCTGCTCACCACTCACACCCATGCCACGAGCTACCATTGCAAAGTTAGGCGTGGCCAAATCAACACCGATATTTCGACCTTCAAACTGCTGTCCCTGTATTCCACGCAACACACCGTAACCGCCATCAGTGAACACAATCAGGATAATGGGAAGTTGATGTTGCGCGGCTGTGGAAAGTTCACCAATGTGAACCATGACCCCACCATCGCCATGTATGACTACAGTCTTTTTGCCACTGGCCACAGCTGCGCCGTTACCGAGAGGCAGACCCGGCCCAATTGCTCCGGAATTAGGGTTCATGGTGGTGTGTGGTGCAAGAATCGGAAACCAGTCATTACCCCAGGCATACGCCGGCATTGTCATATCTCGAACAAACACCATATCCCTGTCCATGCTATCGCGTAGATGTCCCATGATCGCCTCCATATCCACACCGATGCGTTCGTGGGTCTGCTGTTTCTGTTCCTCATACGCGGCTCTAACACCACTAAGGTAGTCACTATCCCCCGGTTCCGCATTCATGGCGTCGAGTAACGCGCGCAGCGACTGTTTCGCGTCCGCAATGACATTGACGTCTGCGTTGTGAACAAGGTTGTGGTTCTGTGGGTCGACATCAATATGAATGAGTCTCCCGGGAAGGTTCTGCCACGCATTAAGCCTTCCCCGAAGCCGGGTACCGACCGCTATGATCACGTCCGTATCTTGTAACGCCTCACGTGTACGTGGGCGATTGAGTACAGTTCCCATCGATAATTCATGACCGTCGGGAATCGCGCCGCGGCCATTGCCAGACATAAAAACGGGGGCATTTAGCTTCTCCGCGAGCTCCCGAATCTCACCGCTTGCGTCACCACTGATCACTCCTCCACCTGCAACTATGACACGTCGCGTAGCTTCACCAATCAGTGAGGCCGCTTGCGAAATTGCGGAGGTATCCGGTGCGACAGGAAACACAGGAATAGGGTCGCCAACAGACACATCCGTCTTTCCATATTGAATGTCGATTGGCATTTCTATCGCCCCTGGCTGGGGACGACCGTTTAATATGTCGGCCGCAACCCGAAATACGGTCGGTGCTAGGTCCTTGGTGTATTTAGGGCTACCCACCGTTCTCGCCACGGATTGCAGCATTGCGAACTGATTCTCGTGTTCATGGCCCGCAGCGCGGCCCTTACCGTAGTCGGTACTTTCTGTTTGTCCCGTTAACACCAGAACCGGCGATGAAGCGAACGCGGCCTCGTAGAGTCCCGTCACCGTATTGGTTGTTCCGGGTCCGGTACTGCAGAGGGCTACACCCAGTCTACCGGACGCTCTGGCATATCCATCAGCCGCGTGTACGGCCGCCTGTTCATGACGCGTAATGATGGGAGTTATCTTCCCGCCATTCAATATGGCATCGAATGTGGGCAGGTTGTGGACACTGGGTATGCCGAATACATGGGTAACTCCCAGCTTAACAAGAGCGTCGTGTACGGCTTGACCGCCTGTGATCTCGAGCATTGGTGTAACTCCTTAGGTAATGTCACGCGGAAACAACCAATACTATCAGCTACCTCACGAACACCGCGAACCCGACTTTTTCAGGGATGCCTTAGGAACCAACCAACCCACCATCTTTACGACGGATTGCCAGCGTACAGTCCCGTGGGATGGTCACATCATCTACCGGATGCGGAAAATTGGTAACAGCCGGATCACCCTTACCAGGATGCTGAATATTGACAAACAGTGTTCGCCGGTCCGGCGTCGAGGTAATACCTGTAATCTCACACCCTGGAACTCCCGTCAGTAAACGGCGCATTTCTCCAGAATGTGTGTCCGCGACAATCAGCTGATCATTAAGCCCATCGCGCTGATCGCCATCGGTTTCTATAAACAGGCGACCATCAGGGTCAGCCCACAGTCCATCAGGGCTGCTAAAGGAGTTTTCCCCATCGAAATACTCGCTGGCCTGCATAAATATTTCCCAGATAAAGCGCTGACCACCATTGTCTCGAAAACGAATGATATGTCCGTATGGATTTGGGGCCTGAGGATTAGGAGCGTTCGGTACTTTCCTGCGATCATTATTGGTTAGTGCACAATACATAAACCCATTGGCGCCTTCGGAAATCCACTCGGGTCGATCCATAGGGGTGGCGCCAACCAAAGTCGCCGCGATCCTTGCGTTGACCAGAAACTCCGCCTGGGTATCAAACCGACCTGCGAATTCAGGTCTATCAACATCAAGCGCTAACCACTCACCTACCCCACTATCGAGAAACTTTGCGACGTATAGCGTTCCATAATCGAGCGGGTTTCGCCCTTCGTCCCACATCTGACGCCAGGGTTTTTCGGAGACGAAACGATAGATAAACTCGAATCGAGAATCATCACCCATATAGACGATAACCCGGCCATCGTCCGCTTCAACCACGGTTGCGCCCTCATGTTTGAAGCGTCCTAAGGCCGTGCGCTTTACTGGCAGTGATTTTGGGTTCATCGGATCGACTTCCATCACCCATCCAAATCGGTTCCCCTCGTTTAAATAATCCCTGTTTGACAGGTCGAAACGGGGATCAAACAGATGCCATCCATAGCCACCACCCGAGTCATTGAAGCCATATCGATGTTGCGACTCGCTTGGAGAAAAAGCGCCGGTGCTTCCGAAATACAGATTGAAATTTTCTTCGCAGGTAAGATACGTCCCCCAGGGAGTCCTGCCGTTTGAACAATTGGATATGGTGCCGAGGTAGGGATTATTTGCAGGATTCGCCAGCAGCTGGTCTCCGGCGACGGGACCGCTGAATTCAACCGGTGAATTTACGTGGACCCTCCTTGCATATTCGCTTCGCTGCTGGGACCACACGCCATCCTTTTCCCCGATCTCCACTACGGACATCCCATGGGCAGATTGCGAAGCACGTACCTGATCAAGGCTCTTTGGTTCCCTTGCGCCTATGACATGGGGATTCTTGCCGTACTCATGATTGAGAGCCAGCAGGCCTCGTCCTGGAGCCAGCGAATAATAGGCCATGCCATCATGCCCAATACCAATCTGTTGTTGTTGCGCTTCAGCAACAGCCGGCCAACGGTAGCCAGGTCCTCCCGGTTCAAGAGGCTCCCCCCACGACAATAACACCTGGTATTCATAGTCAGACGAAATCACAGGCATCTTGCCTTTGCCTGCGGCGAACGGTACAGGAGTAAATCCCACCAGAGCCTTATCGGTTGTTGCGACTGAATATGGGGTTAACGCACCCAGTGACAATGCCGCACCACCTTTCAATACCTTCCGACGAGTAATCTTCATGTGCCAAGCCCTTGTAGCATTTCCTAAACTTCTATTCCCTGAACCAGGATGTCTCTGAGCCAGGATTTCTGTGAACCAGGATTTCCCTGCAACAGGCAACATATCGACAAAGCCTGAGCCGTCATCCATTTCATACGCGTCCAATAATAAACGAGCCCGATAAGCAAAACAGTCAAGCATGGCGTCGTTTAACACTCTTTGACTAAAACTTAACAATCCCCGTGTCTTAACGTTGTGAACGACATTACGTCGCTACTTCAGGCTACCGTTCATCATGTCGATCGCAGCATCCAACGCCCTCGCAAGACCATTGGCATCTGCTTTGTTCTTTCCCGCAATATCGAATGCCGTGCCGTGATCCACCGACGTTCGGATAAAAGGAATGCCCATGGTTGCTGTAATACTTTCAGCAAAATTATGCATCTTGATCGCGATGTGTCCCTGGTCATGATAAAGCGCCATCACTGCATCAAACTCGCCGGCAGTCGCGCGATAGAAAACCGAGTCGGCCGGATAGGGGCCTACCACATCCATCCCTAATTCCCTCGCGGCTGCTACCGCTGGCGCAATCTCCTCGATCTCCTCGCGACCAAGCATCCCCCCCTCACCCCCATGAGGATTCAGCGCAGCGACCGCAACTTTGGGATCGGTAATTCCCCAGCGCTGGAGACTATCTGCGGTGAGCTGGAGTTTCTCAATTAGTATCCGCTTCCTCACATACTTAACTGCTTCACCGAGTGACTTGTGAGTTGAAAGGTGGGCAACCCTTAACCCTCTGGTCATTAACATGGTCGCTGTAAGCTCAGAACCGGTCATCCTGGCCAGAATCTCCTGGTGGCCAATGTCCCCGTGATACCCGGCAGCGTGCACTGCTTCTTTGTTAATTGGACATGTAACGACACCCTGAACCGTGTCGTCCTGACACAGCCTTACGGCCGTCTCAAAAAATTGAACCGCCGCATCACCACAGACTGCCGAGACCTCACCTATCCGGAGTGTAGAAATATCAAACGAGACAGGTTCAAAAACCTGGATACTCTTTCCTTGCTTGACTTCAGCAGCCGATTCAACGGCTTCAATTTCTACCGAAATACCGGTCTGGCGGGCCGCCTGCTTAAGACAGGCAACTGATCCAATAACGAATGGTTGGGCGTGATCAAAAATCTGGGCGTTAGCGAACGTTTTGACAACAATCTCCGACCCGACCCCGGCTGGGTCACCCATCGTCACTGCTAGCAGCGGTTTACTCATATTGTCACCCATCGATAATTGTGGTCCTTACTATATCCCTTTTTACGGAACGTTTTGCCGCTATCCACTCCGGGTTACAATATTCCGTTTCGGAGACCCGTATGCCAATCGGCGGCCAGCTAATCGTCGCATGTCTTGAAGCCCAAGGGACCGACCGCGTGTTTTGCGTACCCGGCGAGAGTTACCTCCCGGTTCTCGATGCACTCTACGATAGTCCCATAGAAACAATCGTCGCCAGGCAGGAAGGCGGCGCTGCCATGATGGCCGAGGCCGATGGGAAGGCGACTGGCAGACCCGGTATCTGTTTCGTAACTCGTGGGCCCGGCGCATCAAACGCCATGTCTGGCGTACACGTGGCACAACAAGACTCTACTCCCCTGATCTTATTCATAGGACAGGTAGCTCGAGAATTTCGAGGGCGAGATGCGTTTCAGGAGATGGATTTTGAAACAACCTTCAGCGCCGTTGCAAAGCTGACTCTCGAGATCAATCATACTTCCAAAATCCCTGAAGTAATGTCGCAAGCCTTCAACACCGCTATCAATGGACGACCGGGTCCAGTAGTAATTTCGCTACCCGAGGATATGTTGACAGACGAAACAAACGCGCAGCCCTGCGCGCTCGTCACGCCCGAGGAAAACGTCCCGCAGAAAAAGACCATTGACGAATTTGAAGCACTGCTAAGGGCGGCCAAAGCACCCGTCGTGATCGTCGGAGGATCAAGATGGAATGCAGAATCAGTTAATAAAGTTCAGCGCTGGGCCAACAGCAACAAAATACCTGTAACAGCATCATTTCGAAGACAACATCTGTTTGATAATCTGGACGCTGCCTACATTGGTGATTTGGGCATAGGCGCAAACCCCGAGCTTTTAGGGCTTATTGAAAAAAGCGACCTCGTAATACTATTGGGCGGTCGTCTATCGGAGATTCCCAGTCAGAGCTTCACACTACTGGACGTACCCCAACCAAAGCAGCAGCTGGTGCACATTCACCCAGGACCCGAAGATCTGGGTCGAGTTTACCAGCCGACAATGGCCATCAACGCTTCACCAGGTGCTTTCCTTGAGGCCATCTCCGTGGCGACAAAAACAAAGGATTCGGATTATCTACCCAATGCGCACGATAGTTATCTCAAATGGTCAATTCCTTCACCGGGAGATCAGGGTCAGATCAACATGGGTGGGCTTGTTCACAAGCTCTGCGACGAGCTTTCAGACGATGCCATCATTACCAATGGTGCTGGGAATTACGCCTCCTGGATCCATCGTTACTATCGGTTTCGATCCTTCCAGTCACAATTTGCACCAAATTCCGGCTCCATGGGCTATGGTCTACCGGCCGCCATCGGTGCAAAATTGAGATTCCCAGAACGGCAGGTCGTCTGCTTTGCTGGAGACGGATGCCTCCAAATGACCATCCAGGAACTGGGTACCGCTAAGCAGTATGGCGTTAATATTATCGTGATCGTTGTCGACAATGGGATGTACGGTACGATACGGATGCATCAGGAACGAAGTTTTCCCTATCGGGTGTCATCCACTGAACTGATAAACCCTGACTTTGCACAGATCGCTGAGGCCTATGGGTTTTTTTCAGGTACAGCAGAAACAGACGACCAGTTTAATGCACTATTTCAAGCGGCACTTGAAGAGGCCAAACCCTGTCTCATTCACCTTAAGACTAATCCAGAGGAAATCACCCCAACAATGACGATCAGTCAGCTACGCGATAGATCTTCCAACTAGTTAATCCGGAACCTCATTTGTGGACAGAAACTAGTTAATCTAAATAAGATCCAGCACAAATTTAGCCGTCAACCCTGGATTTTGCATCGGTATAAAATGTGTCAATTGGGGTAGCGAAACATCTCTTCCTTTCTCGAAATGTAGCGCCAGTTCATCCCAGGTTGGCGAGCCAGAGAAATCTAACACCCCTTCCATATCCTGCCGCTCGCGCGCACGTAAAACAGTGACTGGAATTTCGATCTTCTCAAAGAGCGCAGAAAGGTCCGTACCTGCGCTGCCGCCATAGATAGCCGCTTCAACTTCCGGCCGGCACGCGAGCACTACTCCCTCCCCATCGGGGACACTACCAAACTCACAGTAATCGGAAAGTACGTCCGCTTGCCAATGACTAAAAGAGCCTCTACCAGCATAGTTTTCAATCATGTCCTCTATCGACTCGAAACGATTTCTACGTCTACTCACCGGATGTTCATCGACTTTATCCAGCCACGTACGTTGCGACTCGGTCTCCGTGTAGCGCTCAGGAGGCAGTATCACCGGATCCACCAGCAACAAACGAGAAAACCGATGAGGCTCATTCGCAGCTGCCTGACAAACGCTGTGCCCACCCATGGAATGCCCGGTAGCCACTATGCGGCGAAGATCCAGGGCCCGCACAAACTCCGTCACGTCTTGTCCGAATATATCCCAACTGTAAGGACCTACATTGTCGCTTCGACCATGGCCGCGCATATCGACGGCCACCACATGGTGATTGCCCAGATGCCGAACCGTGCGATCCCAGCAGCGAGCATGAAACCCGGTTGCATGCACAAACAGGAAGCTATCGCGGCCAGGGAGACATTCACCTGTCTCGAAGTAACACAGGTTCGCCCCATTTACTTCAATATATTTCTCGTTAGTCACAAATTCCTCTAGATGCCTTTCGTCGACTCATTATCGACTAATCGGTCTAATCGGGTAGACTTTACCACAGCTCAGCAGTTACCGGATGTTACACATGCCGGGAAAAGAAAATAGTCGAAGTCGGATTTGGAAAGTGCGAGCCATCTATTCCACCAGCACGGATATGATGTCGTCACCGTCGATCAGATTTGCGAAGATTCCAACTCTGCAAAGGGAAGCTTCTATCATTTCTTTGATACTAAAGAAGATCTAGCAGTCCAACTGCTCGACAAGCTCTGGGAAGCCAACGAGTTGGCCCTGGAGAAAACGTTCGCACCAGAGAAACCGCCGCTAGAGCAAATTCGTGATGAGCTCCATCGAGTCTATACGACAGCGCGAACATCTCGCGAGAAAACCGGGCAGATTGGCGGTTGTGCAATCGGTTTTCTCGCCTCATCACTGAGTCCACGAAGTGGACGGATACGAAAACGCGCCACTTTTCTATACAACCATATGCATCAATTTTATCTGGCTGCTTTTCAGCAAGCACAATCTGACGGAGACTTACGCGCAGACATTGACACCAGGGAGCTTGCTGACGCGATGCTCTCGATGGTTCAGGGAATTCACACGATGGGCCGCACATTCAATAGCCCCGCCCGCGTGAGGAGATGGGTAAACGCATCCTTTGCGATTCTGGTAGGAAATCAGTAATGGGGAAAATCTGACTTAATGAGAGTTATAGTCACATTGATACTACTATGCATGGCTCATTGGTCAGCACAGGCCGCGACCAGCCCACTTGCCAAGGAAGGACTACTTGACCTTAGCGACTGGGACTTCAGTAGAGATGGAAACGTTAACCTTCGGGGAGATTATGAATTTTATTGGGAGGAATTACTCGACACATCTTCCCTCTTAACGAAAACACCGGACACGGTCATCTATTTACCCAAACCATGGGTCGGTACCATTATTGACAGTCAGCCAGAGGGAGGTGAAGTACAAATCACAACGGAGGAATCCGAGACCGATGACCGGCAACTCTTCTACGATGAGATCCCTGCTGGGTCATATATCGTCCTTTCAGTTGAAGACAACGGAATCCGCATCCCAACAGACGACCTCGATATGGTATTTCAGCCATTTTTCTCGCGGAAGGAAGGGTCATAGCGCATGACTGGCCTGGGCATGTCGGTCGTCCGAGCCATCGTTCAACAGCATAATGGTGGCATAGAAGTTGAATCCAATGCTGGGCAAGGTACACGTTTTGAGGTTTACCTTCCGACAACCCCCGGCTCAACCGGTTAGACTTCGATACACCTTAGACAGTTCTTTAGGTAGCTGCTTAATATCCTGAATGACCATGTATTCTGAGTCCTGACACATTGAACGCATGTAATCATGTCCGGAAGGATCCACGGTTAAACAAAACGTCTGGATGCCCTGCTGGCGAGACTCCCCGATAGCCTTCATGGTATCCATAATTCCATATTCCCTGGAATTTCGATCTTTACCGTAATCAAAATCCTGTGGATAGCCATCACTGATCACAATCAACGCCTGAATACGACATTCCGTCTTCGCTAGACTTCGTGCCGCATGCCGGATCGCTGGACCCATACGAGTGCTACGGCACGGTTTGATTCCGCCAATGCGGCCTTTCGACCGATAATCAAACGGCTCGTCGAAATCCTTGCACAGGAAGTAATCTACCTGTTCGCGACCATATCCGGAGAACCCGCAAACACTGTAGCTATCACCGAGCTCTTCCAGAGCATCGCTCATCAGCACCACACTCTCTTTCTCAAGGTCAATGATTCTTTTTTCCTTCAAGGACTCCCTGAGGTCATCGTTTTCCTCCGCATCAAAAATCACGTCGTCAGTCGATGCGCTCATGTCCAACAGAAATAACGCGGCCACATCTCGATCTTTGCGTTGTCGTTGGACATATATTCTTTCGTCAGGAGTGAAACCTGATTTTCGGTCAACCAGGGACTCTACCGCTCTCTCAAGATCTAACTCTTCGCCATCAATTACGCCTTTTATTTTCCGTAGCAACTCTGGCTTGAGTATATTGAGCTGCTTGCGGACATTCCTCGCAAGCGTGCGATGTTCACGCAAGGTGTCCTCCACGAAGTCAGGCCGAGGCTCTATATCTCTTATTTCGTGTAACGCACACCAGCGACGACGATAGTCATCAATCGTGTAATCCCATTCATCATATCGAAAAATTTGCTGTTCACGGCCCTGCTGCGACCTACCCTTCAGGACATCCTTAACTTTTTCACGAAGTTCCTGTTGCTGCTCCTCCTTGGTTTCTTCAGGATCCATATCCACATCAAGATCCGTGATCAGCATACCGAGCATGTCCTGCAAGTCTCCGTCTAACACTTCTTTGATATCAGCGTTCTTAGGATCAAGCAACGTCGCCAGAGACATCATCTCGCCGTCATCACCCAGACCTTCCAACTCCTCTTCGAGGTCCAACAAGGTTAGATTTAGCATAATCTCTTCCGAATCCGTCTCACCGCGATACAACACCGGCTCTGGCAACTGGATGGGAAGCATGTCTTCCGAGTCCATGCTACTGTTCAGGATCTCGTAGCACTTCGGCAGTATCGAAAGAACCAGATCGGCCGTCGCATTTTCTGTCTTTAGTTTGGAAACCAGGCGAGCCAGGTTACCAGCATTTTCCCGCCATTCAGGGTTCACATCTGGAAGATCGCCGTCGAGACCGACATTGATGATTGTTTCGAGCAACTGCTCTACACGATGCGTTCTATTCGAGCTTCGCAAGCCTAGCGCAAATGCTTTCTGGGAATGCAGCGCGTTAACAACACCACGAAACTTATACTCCAGTTGCCAATCAATGCGAGCATCCTCTAGCAGTTGAAAGACATACCTCGCGAAAGCCCTGTCGCCAAATGATTCGATCTGTTTCGTGGTCTCTGCAATGTTTGCGAAAGTACCAAATTCGAAAAAACCCAACTGATGCAACAACGCAATCTTATAGTGTGAAAAGTTGTCTTCCTGCGTCGCAAACAATGACACTGAGTCTGGCAGAAATATCGTTAGACCATCAGTACCAGGTAACCTTCGGTAATCTGAATCTGCCTCCTCCGTCGCAATAGATTCTATTGCCAAGCGCCTTCCACAGAAGGCTTCGGCGTAAAGTTGCATGATCCGCTTACAATCACTGAAATTAACCTGTCCTAGTAACGCCTCAAGAACTTCCTGAGAACTCGAAGACTCCAGCGTAAAATACGCTTCGCCGGTCTCAATTCCTTTACCGGCTATACGCAATCCTTCCTCAATCCAGCCACCAATAACCTTAGGGTTCGTAAGCGGAAGCTGAGGTGTACTTTGAATAAAACAGGTAGCTAATCGAACATCATTGATTTCACTCAACATCGTAGCCACCGTGGCAGCCTGCACTGATGTGAACCTGGCTTGGGTTAAGGCTTCGTAAAATGGTGTGAGCGCTTGTTCACGCTGTGAGTAGTTGAGGAGAATCGGTTGCAGATCGATAAGGAAATCACTATCACAAGCGTCCTTCAGCAAAGAATAATGCTGTAAAAAAATCATCGCACTCGCTGGTCTGGCGCTGCCTAGTCGCCGGATGAACTGCCAGGGAGCCTTTGGAAGAGAAAAACTAAATCCCAGAAAAGAAGAGAAGGTAGCCCGATCACTCAGCAACATTTCCGCCAGATCAACCCAGGCTTCAATATCTCGTTGATCAAGGATTACGGACAATTGGAAGGCTGTTCGCCAATACTCTGAGGTTAGCGAGGCTGCCTGTTTGTAGTTACTGAATAGTTCTGAACCAACCCTCTCGATGCAGGAAGCTACTTGTTCCACATCAACAGCCGTGGCGCTTACACTGGAAACAGCCGCGGCGCTTACACTGGAAACAGCCGCGGCGCTTACACTCGAAACAGCCGCGGCGCTTGTTTTAACTAACTTCAGATACCCGTCGAAGTACGCCCGACCCGGCTCATAGCCTTGTTGGACCAACGCACGACCCAACATTCCAACATCAAGCAACCGCTCCTCGTCAACGTGATTCAACAGGGGTTTCGACAGTCTGAGATAGGCATCGGTCACTTCGTAGCCATGCCATCCACTGGTAGCCATGTCCAGGCATAGCGCCATCCATTGATCACCCGCTTCAGACGCAAATTGATCAACCAGATCCTTTGCAATCAGGTCAAACAAGTGTCCTGTATCTTTATTTATCTCCTTTAAGTGCTCACTGATTTCATCTGCGGACATAACAAATTTCTAATTACAGTTTTTAGTCTGCTGGAAACACAGTCGAAACCAATTCGGCGATAGCCCTCTGTACTTCAGTATCATCTGTCACAGCTCGACAGATTGCTGCATCGCAAGCCTTAACAGGATGAACCTCTCTTGCTATTAGCTGCGCCGCATAAACAAGCAGTCTCGTACTCACACCCTCGTCGAATCCGTGTTGGCGTAAATTTCTAATCCGTGCGCCCAGCAATGAAAGGTCTCTCGCTATTGGAAGATTCACACCACTTTCATGCACGATAATTTCAGATTCCTCCTCCTCCGACGGATAGTCAAAATCAATGGCTATAAATCGCTGGCGTGTACTGGGCTTTAAATCCTTTAGCACATTCTGATAACCAGGGTTATATGAAATGACTAACAGAAAGTTCTCATGTGCCTCCAGAATAAGATCCCGCTTCTCAACTGGCAGTATCCTTCGGTGATCAGTTAGCGAATGGATAAGCACCGTTGAATCCTTACGTGCTTCTACGATTTCATCCAGATAGCAGATCGCACCCTCTTTGACAGAGCGAGTCAGCGGTCCATCCTGCCAGACCGTTTCATCGCCCTGCAGAAGATATCTACCCACTAAATCAGTAGCTGACAGATCCTCATGACACGCTACCGTCAGCAGGGGGTTCTCAACGCCGTTTCTAGCTTCGTTGGAATAGCCACCCCGATAAAGCTGGTAGGCCATGTGTTCGACAAACCTGGTTTTTCCACAACCGGTGGGTCCCTTGAGTAAAACCGGTAATCTTTCTTCGTATGCCGCTAGAAACAACGCTACTTCATCTCCAAGGGGTAGATAGTAGGGCTCTTCCCGTAGCGCATAACTTTCTTCTGATTTCATACTTTGTCTACATCTTTTTTCCCGACACGCTAGCGTATCACGTTCACATAAGCTTTGATTTAACACAAAAAACCGGCACGATAGCGCCAAATTATTCCAAAGGGGTCAGATGACATGCGAACAGCACTAACGATATTTATCGTCGTCCCGCTAATAGAGATGGTCATCCTGATTGAAGTCGGCAGCATCATCGGCGCGATCCCAACCGTCTTCCTTGTGGTGCTCACCGCTACAGTAGGCATCTGGCTACTCAAACTTGAAGGACTCGCCACTTTCGCCAGCGTGCAGCATAAACTGGCAACCGGCGAAATCCCTGAAACAGAGTTACTGGAAGGCATCATGCTATTGGTTGGTGGCGCCCTGTTACTAACTCCCGGGTTCGTCACTGACGCCATTGGCTTCACTTGCTTACTACCTGGACTTCGAAAACCCATTGCGAGATGGATTATCAACCAGTCGGTTTTTCACACATTACAAACCGGCACGAGAACGAATCGCTTGAATACCATTGAAGGTGAATTTCGCAAGGAAGATTAGATGCAGGCAGATGAAATACAGAACCACATCGATCAATACTGGGATGACTACGTACTGCAGAGTCTGAAACAGTACATTACCATTCCAAACGTTTCCCCTATGTTCGATCCAGACTGGAAACAGCATGGCTATATGGATCAGGCAATAACGCACGTCATGGATTGAATCGAAGCGCAGGCTGTCTCGAATCTGAAAATGACAATCCGGCAATTACCTGATCGAACGCCAACGCTGTGTCTGGAGTTACCTAGACAACTCGATGAAACGGTTCTCATCTACGGCCACCTGGACAAACAACCCGAGTTTACCGGCTGGCATAAGGGACTTGGGCCATGGAAACCAATTATTCAAGAGGATCGGTTATATGGTCGTGGCGGCGCCGACGACGGCTACGCCATATACGCAACGATCTCGGCGCTAAAGGCACTTCAGCAACAAAAGCTGTCGATGCCTTGCATCGTCGTCATCATTGAATGCTCAGAGGAAAGCGGCAGCCCGGACCTACCCTATTATATGGAAGCCATGGCACAAGACATTGGCAAACCGGGTCTGGTGATCGCTCTCGATTCCACTTGTGGAAACTACGAACAGCTATGGCTTACTACCTCACTGCGCGGCATGTTGGTCGGCGAATTAAAAATACAGGTATTAAACGAAGGTGTGCACTCCGGTTCAGCAGGAGGCATCGTTCCCTCCAGCTTTCGCATTTTGCGACAAATACTGTCTCGGCTGGAAGACGAGCATTCGGGACACATCCTGCCTTCATTTCTAAACGAACAGATTCCAGGCATGCGACGGAATGAAGCCGCAGCTGCAGGCAGGGTCCTGGACTTTGAAACCATGTACCCCTTTGCAGGAAATGGCGAACCGGTATCCAGTGATTCAACAGAACTTGTTTTGCAGAATACCTGGCACCCCGCTCTTGAGGTCACAGGCAGTGAGGGTCTACCAGAGTTACAAAAAGCGGGTAATGTACTTAGGCCGTTTACCACGGCAAAAATTGCACTGCGGCTTGCCCCAACAACGGACGCGATCAAAGCCGTAAACGAACTGACAAAGCTGCTTACCAAAGACCCACCCTATGGATCGGTTATCAGTTTCGAACTAGAAACCCCAAATCCGGGATGGCATGCACCTCTGACATCGGAATCGCTCGAACGATCATTTCAGGAGGCCTCATCTGACTTTTTCAGTGCGCCGGCAATCAGCATGGGTTGTGGAGGAAGTATCCCCTTTATGGAGTTTCTCGCGAAGAAATTCCCCAATGCACAATTCATCGTCACTGGCGTTCTCGGCCCACACTCAAATGCTCACGGACCGAACGAATTCCTGAACATCCCTACTGCAAAAAAGTTAACTGCATGTGTGGCGAAAGTGGTGCATGACTGGGGTCAGTGAATTTTTTGTTAGCCCGTGGATTCGATAGCGGACCGAATTTGATCCACAGTAAAAGGTTTTTGTAAAAAACTCACGTTCTTCGCATCGCCGTCTCGCACTTCTTCATGGCTATACCCACTAACCAGCAAAACAGGCAATGCGGAATCCTGCTCTCGAATCCTGCAGACAAGCTCGAGCCCTCCCATTCCAGGCATCGTCACATCGATGACGCATATTGTTAAATCCTTTTGGAAACTTGCAAACGCCTCTAATCCTTCGGTTCCATCCCTTGCCACTATCACCTCGAAGCCGATCGACTCAAGCATGTTACTTACTAGTTCACGCACATAGTCTTCATCGTCAACAACGAGAACCTTCCCTGATGAAACCTCAGGCGTAGAATCCGAGGCACCGTTATCGAGTTCTCTCTCGGCTCAGGGACTACTCGATACCGGAAACAACACTCGAATTCGCGTACCAGAGCCCACTGTTGATAAAACACGTATTGCACCACCGTGGTGCACGCATAATCCCATACACTATCGCCATGCCAAGTCCTCGACCAGTAAACTTGGTCGCGTAAAAAGGCTCAAACAATCGACTCGAATCCTCTTCGCTTAAACCAACGCCTTCGTCCGAAACGTCGATGTAAATGTGTTGTCCAAACGAGGGCTGCTCACCGTAATACAATGAACTCAACGACTCAGAAGTGATGACCTCTGAACCCGTTGAGATAACGATCTTGCCCTCGTCCTTTAGGTTCATTGCTTCTCCGGCGTTAATCAAAAGATTCATTAACACCTGACTCAACTGGGTCCCATCACCCCATACACTGGGCAGGTTACTTTCAAGCTCATACTCGATTGTGAACTTTCGAGGAACCGAGGCTCTTATCAACTGCTGCATATCTTTAATCTGATCATTCACTTCAACGTCAAACTCAATAAAATGCCCCTTACCCGAGCAGGTCAGCATCTGATTGCATAGTTCCGCCAGTTTGCCTCCCGCATGCTGGATTCTTTGCACATAGTCCGTAATCAAGCTATCGCCATTGGACTTTTGTTTTATCAAATCAAGATATCCAAGAATGGGAATGAGCAGATTGTTAAAATCGTGTGCAACCCCACCGGCAAGGACACCAAGACTTTCCATCTTTTGCGCCTGCTGAAGTTGCTGCTCGATTTTTTCATTGATCTCAGCAAGAGATTTTTCCTCTGAAACATCATTGAACAAATAGAGCATTCCAGTCGTTGCTGTCGCATCATCTTCGATCATCGTTTTCGAAATGTGCACCCAGCATTCGCGACCGCTAGGATTTACGATGCGACATTCCACTCGATTACCATCCATGTATCCTTCTGTCGCACCAATATCCAGCAGGGCCCAAAGCTTCTTATCAAGAATCTCGTCATCACCAATAATGTCCGACATTGGCTGATTAACAAATTGGATAAACCCTTGAGCATCGGTAAGGCAGACACCGTCCTCGGTGGACTCAACAATGCGAAGGTAGCTTTGTCTACTCTCGATCAACTCCTTTTCGGATGCGCGGCGTTCAAGCTCCGCTGCTGCTCGATTTGCCACGATTTCAAGTAAAGTTATCGCAAACTCCACATGATCCATCGGCTTATCGTCCATCACAGTCAACAGACCAACGACCTCGCCCGTATGACTTAACAATGGTGTTCCTAAATACCCTTCAACGTTAAAGTCTCTGAGGCCTATATCCATCGGAAATAGCGCTTTCACATCCTCCGGATATACACAGGTACCTGAATCGGTAACACGCTCGCATGGTGTCTCTGCTAATTCGTAACTGAAGTTTTCCAGATAGGTATCTGTATCCCAAAATGCGAGAGTCTCGACCACCTGGTCACCGTTCTCTGCAATGACACCGACCATTGCATATCTCACGTCCAGCGCCAGCGTGCGTGTAAGGCTTCGAAAAAAGTCCTCACCCACATCCTGAGATGTCCTTTCCACCACCAAACGCAGTGCATCTTGTATTTTGCTGTCCGCAGACAAGTCTCGCAGCATCAGTAATCTCAAACTATTGTCCGACAACATTTCTGAGCTGATCCGCTGAACCGTATTGCCTATTCCACTATAGATGAGGTCCGTATTCTGCTGTTGACGCTCGAGTAGGCGAAGTAATTTTGGATGATTTGCGAAGAGCTCATCCGCACTTCTCCCCACGCAACTACGGTCGAAGCCAAACAGCGTCTCCGCTGCCTGATTGCAGTCGACTACCCGCATCTGGCTATCAAGAATCATTACGCCATCCTGCATAGCAGCGACGACTTTGGCACGTGCAACGGGGGTAAGATCGCCCAAACCAAAACGAAATACCCCCACCACCATAATCAATCCGCTAACAACGATGGTAAAAGGCGTAAGATCCAACGGGCCAGGTCCTACACGTGAGATGTATAAAACGTTCGCTACTCACGGTAAAACAAGTGCAACAGCAAGGGCTATTCGCTGGCGCACATAGTATTGGCCTGACTCAAACATTGCCGAAACGATTAAAAACGCCCCAACAAGATTCAGAGTGTAGCTATAGGCAATGTGGAACCAGAATCCTAGGCCGTAGGTACTCTGGAAAATGTAAAGACCATTGAATTCCACAAGTTCTTTTGTAACCAGAAGAACCTATGGTGCTCCGCCGTGAATACCTGCAGCAACGTAAGACAGGGGATAACAAACAACAACGCGACCCACTTCCTGCCAACGTACAGCGACTTGCCTCGCATCTGCAGCCCAAGTAGTAGCCAACCAATCGGGCCCATTACAAAAGCAACGTACTCAAACTTTACAACCCAAAGCTTCGCGTTGAATCCCTCGACGAGCACTTCCAAGGTATAGCCGCCACACCAGAACCCCTGGCCGCGATGATAATAGCCAGCGATGCATCAAACGGACCTCGTCGCCTGGCCAAATAAGCCAGGAGGTAAACAGCCACAGGGATGGCTATTAATAGAGGTATTACCACGATCAGCTGTTCCACACTCATGTGTTAACCGTACGTGATCGAAAAAAAGAGTTCATATAATAGCAACGTGGTTACGTAATTTCGCGACTGTTTTGCCGAATTCCGAGCATGGTGATATAACAATCACGCACAAAGGAGAATCCAATGAGCGAGTTTGAAGGTAAGGTCGTAGTGATAACGGGTGCCGGAGGCGGATTGGGTAAGGCTCATGCATTGGAATTCGGTAAACGTGGAGCACAAGTAGTAGTCAATGATCTAGGCGGTTCCGTAGATGGTTCTGGTGCTGGCGACGCTGCGGATCAAGTAGTCGACCAGATAAAATCAGCCGGTGGTGAAGCAATCGCTAACAAAGCTTCCGTTTCTGACCCCGAAGGGGCACGGAGCATTATCACAGACGCCGTCGACGCTTACGGGACAGTCGACTTTCTGGTGAACAATGCTGGCATTTTAAGGGACAAAACCTTCAGAAAGATGACTTTGGATGAGTGGAATCTTGTCATGAACGTCCACATCAATGGCACTGCGTACGTTACACATGAGGCCTGGCCGATAATGTACGAGAAGAAATACGGTCGCATCGTTTTCACATCATCAGGCTCAGGAATCTGGGGAAATTTCGGTCAGTCAAACTATGGTGCCGCGAAGATGGCAATGTTGGGATTCATGAATGTGCTCTCAATAGAGGGCGCATCACATAATATCAAGGTAAACGTGCTTGCTCCGGGCGCAGCGACACGAATGACGGCTACTATTCCAGGAAGACAAAAAGTAGATGTAGACAAGCCACCGCCAGAGCGCGCCCCTGAACTAGTAACACCGGCAGTTCTCTTTATGTGCAGCGAAAGTGCTCCAACAGGAAAAGTATTTCAGGCGTCAGGTGGAAAATTTTCGATGGCAGCAATGTATGAAAATCCTGGCGCACAACTGGGCGTTAATGCCACCTACGAATCGTTTCGTGAGAACCTGGACCAGGTTACTGATATGTCCAATCTCGGTGATGCCGAAGCGCGGCGCGAAAGAATTAGCAGGGAACCACCCCGTCGCGGCTAACTTGTTCGAGGATAAGTCCAAATGCGCCATCCTCTCTTATTGCGTTACTATCTCAAAGGACTGACGACCTCACGCACCCTGCTATACTGCGATACCACCAACAGGAACTAGCCATGGACCTGGTTGAACTGGACTACAGCTACAGTCGCATTATTCACGACTACTATGTCAGGAACTGGAAAGATGAAACCGGAAGTTCCAAAGTGACTATTGCCAAGAGGGCCGTACTTGCCTATCACCAGGAAACAGAGATACAGAAGAATGTAGACCCTGTTTTTAAAGTTCCTGACGATGAGTCCCACTATGACAGTGCAGCCAAACAATGGGCACATCAAATAGACAAGTTCTTTTCTCCTTACGAAACAGTCAAACTTCCCTATTCCTTTGGTGACTATCTCGTGCTTGCCCTGGATGAAGAATATCGAAAAAACTGCCTAATCGACCTTGACAGAAAAAGGAGAACCATCGTCAGCCCGACGCTTCCGGAAGATGGTGACATGATGAACAGTGTGCAGATCACGATAAAAGAAACATCTGAGGCCATTCAGCACCTGGTCAAGTTGGCACCTAACGGTTTAGGTGATGACAGTGACCAGGATCTGATGCGAGGACGTCAGGAACTGTTGGAGGCTATAGAGGCAATGCGTAACGGTCTTGCACAGCTCGACCATGAACTATCCAAGCGCAACATTGATATCGTTGATTAGGTAACGACCAATACCTTTTTGATTCACGTGATTAGATAACGCGTTTCTTCTCAAGACGCTTAATTAGATCTGTTAACTTCTTATCAGTGGTAGAACTACTGAAGGAGTCATTCAGGATATTCGTGATTTCATTATTCATCGAAGTGTTGTTCGACTTGGCGCGACGCTTGATTTTTTTGTGCAACCCCGGTGGCAAACGTAAAACAAACTTAACCTGTTCGACTTCTGGCATCCCCGACTCCATCGATAACAATTGATATGCAGGATTATAGGTGCGCCCGTCCTTCACCGTTGTAAGTTATTTATTACAATGTTATTGGGTTTGTATTTCAACATCATGCTGATAGCACTATCAACAAAGTTGTTAATAACAAGTTGTTGATAACAAGCGGTTGATAAAAGTTGCTAGAGAACAGGTATCGGGTGGTTATCGCGCAGCGATGTGCTCAGGGTTCATAGATCGTTTTGCCTTCAACGCTGCTCAGCTTCCCTGTAGCACCAACTTGTTCTTCGGTAACAAAACTATTCAAGAGATCAATGTCGGTAGGGGTATTCGCAAGGAATCTTTGATCGCGCTCGGTGCGTCCAAGCACAATGCCGCGAGTGGGCATCCCCTCTCTATCATAGGAAACTGTATAGGCCTCAATCGTACCTTCTCCAGAAGCTGACAAATCCACCTCTTTACCTTTAGGACGCGCCGGCAGATCATCAATCAGACCTTCTCGTGGTTCTTCCCCCGGTTCGCCCGAGAGGATCGTGGCAGCATGCTTGGTAAGATGCCAGCCATTCCCAGTAACCATCCCACTACCCCCTTTATTCCTGACAATTTTTTCAGTCATCTCAGATAAGGAGTGCAGTGTGTAGGCACTGGCGGGACCACCTGCATAGGGCAGTCCGCCCGTGACCGTAAATCCTCTTGGATCATCGATAGACAGGTCGAGTACTTTGCAGGCCATCTCGACCGCCACCGGGAAGCAACTGTAAAAATCAAAATGGTCGATGTCCGACACGTTGAGACCTGCATTGGCCAGCGCACTCACGTGTGTATCTCTCATAGCAGGACAGTCAGTGTAATCAGGACGCTCACTTACCCACCATGGTTCCTCGTTGCTCGACGCACCGCCACGCCAAAAAACCATTCGATGATCAGGAACACCGAGCCGCTTGGCATGGGCAAGCGAACATATCAGAACACCAGCCGCCTGCTCAGTGTTCAATATAGAATTTAAATATTTTGGATAAGGAAAAGCGATCATGCGATTGCTGGGCGTCACCGTAATCAACTCTTCCGCGCTCCGCCTGGTAGGGAACCACGCGTACGGATTATCCGCAGCGACTTCCGTGAATCGTGTAAACAAACGACCTATACCCTGATTGTGTTCTTCGATCGACAAACCAAGAGAAGCCCTCATGGCGTTCTCAAATAGTGGATAGACGTCCGGTGGATCTTCGAGGCCGTATAGTGACTCCAGTTCATTATTCCCTGGCTCATCGTTTCCGATCATCACCGCCTGACCCTTACCACCACGAGTCCACACCAGCCGTTTCCCAACGCTACGCGCCTTCATTAGCACCTTAAGATTATTGCAACCCGCTACCAATGCCGAGCTATATCGCCCTTGAACTATCTCGTTAGCGATACGGTTCACAAGCATCGTTCCCGCCTGACCGCCGGTTCCCGTAACATATTGACCTGAAGGCGTTGCTTCGATTCGAGCGGACACAAGATCCACCGGATTATCAGGGTGCCATCCAACAGTCTCTACCAATGCGATCGTATCAAGACTTTTGAGTATCGCGTCACCGGCACCGCTAGCTTCAGCCGCTTTTGTTGCCACTGTCGCGAGCATTTCCACTGGTTCAATAAATCGATCAACGTCTGCATCTCGATCGACTAGTTGTCCAGTCCCGACAATCACCGGTACGTTTTCATCACTCATAGCGGACCCCTGAAATTCAGGCGCCATAATACCATTACGCACTTATGCTTGGTCCACCTGCTCCAAACCGATAAACGTCAATGCAGAATATTCTCTTCAACAATGGAGCACATCGAGGCTCGTATGACTTGAGGGTCATAGCGCCCAATATGGTTCTTGAGCATTCTTCGCTGAATAGCATCCTGGAGCTCTAGCGTGATACCTCGATACATCATCAATTCTTCGTATTCAGTAACGGCGCACAGAATCCTGGCCGAAAGCGGCACTTTTGCGTCCGCATCATTTTGTAGAAAGCCGTCACCCGATGAATACTCTCGGTGTTTCAGAATGACATCGCAAATTTGCCTGGCGTCGTCGCTCAATCTAAAAGCGGAGAAAACCGGATACTGTCGATAGGCTTTCATTTCCACACTGGATAAATCAAGAAAGCTTTTTTTGCGCAGACTGTCGTGTAAATAAAGTTCGCCCACCCGGTGAACCCTCGCTGCGAGCTCAAGGTGGACGATCTGCTCTTCATCGAGACCCAGTTGACGTGCGATTGCCACGCAACGGGTAGCCACCTTCCGGGATAGCAATCGCCTCGGGGCCTCAAGATTCGCATGCGCTAACACACAGGTGTCTACCAGATGCGTGTATTCGGGACTGGCGAGCCAATGTTTCACCCTGTCACTACGCACTTACTGAACAGATTCTAGCTCCATCTTGCTTATCTTGAAGTAATTGTTCCTAAAAGAGGAGCATCAACCATGCCACAATTTAAATCGTTTTAAATCGGACAGTTAAAAAAATACTATGACCAATTTACGTCATGAAATGACAAGAATGACGACTCATCGAGCTACCTATCCCGTCGCAAGAGGGGTTCTTCTACAAATAAAACAACGATGAATACCCCTACAACACCAAAGCAAGCCATCAACGGAAAAACGCCGCCCAAATATAGCGTTTGCGTGGCTAACCCCACCAGTACCGGAGCACTAAACGAACCTGTGTCCCCCATCAGACGCCAGACGCCAAGAAACTCACCTCTTTCGTGTTCGGCCGCAAAGTCTGATCCAAGAACAACATTAATACCGGCACCAAGCCCATTACCCACACCGGCCAACATAGCGAACAGACAAAGCGTCAGGAATGAGCTTGTCCAGGGCAACATCACGAGTGCCAGCGCTATGACACCCATAGAGGAAACTGCCGCGTGCTTTCTCCCCCAATTGTCCATCATGTACCCCGCAAGAGGGAACATTGCCATGTCAACTCCTGCTGCGATTCCAGTTATCAAACCAATCTCGGAAGCGTTGAGACCAATAGCATTAGCCCAAAGAGGTATCAGCAGCTGTCTCGATGCTCTTAATATAGACAGGCAGAAGATCGCCATGCCGGCCGTTAGAAAGGTGCGGCTGTGACCCATAAATATGTGAGGAACAATGCGCAGAAGTCCCGGTTTGGCGCTCGAATGCTGCTGTTTCTTCTCTGGCACGAAGACCACAATTAACACGAATGCAATACAAGCGATGATGCTTACCAGCACAAACACCCACTGAAAACCAAACTGATGGGCTACTATGCCACTAACGATTGGTCCCATCAGGTTACCAAAGCGCTGAAGACCCGCCATCGTGGAAATCGCTTTCCCGCGCTGATGATCAGTAACAAAAGTGCTTATGTGAGTTATTCTGGCAACCAGCCAAATCGCCATCGCACAACCAAAGAAAAAAGCCGCACCAGCAAGTTGGAGGGCACTTTGAGCCTGACTACTGGCAATGCCCATAACGGCCATCATGCCGATGCCAACCAACATTATAAACTTGTCGCCAAGACGGCTAACGCCATACCCGGCCGGCACATCTGCAGCCATATTACCCAGGCCTCGCAGCGAAAAAACCAGCGCGGCTATACTGACACTTCCACCCAGGTCGAGTGCAAACAGAGGAATGGCGAGAAGAATACTGCTCTGACAGAATGACATCAGCAAGGCAGGCAGGTAGATCGAAAGCGCTAACGACCGATACATCTGCCAGGTGGTCAATCCGGTTTGATCCATTACAGAACCAGACAAGAGGGTGGAACCCCATAATACCATCCGGCGAGACATCAAACGCTAAATCAGGTATCTTCTGCGGCACAACAGACAGGGGGTTTTCTAATGCAATGTCCTAAATGCTATGGCGACATGATCATGGACCAACGATCTCTTGACGAACCTGTCAAAATTCGTTTCGAGTTGTGCATTGCCTGTCACGCTACATTCCTTGATGCCGGCGAATTTAGGCAGTATATGAGCGATGAGTACCACTACCAGTTTCGGGCATTGCTGCCAGAAATCTAAGATTTCCTTTAATACGATTGAAGCCCTGACCCAATTCATTAGCAGCCGTGAAAACCTGGTGGTTCTCACGGGTGCCGGGTGTAGTCTCCGATCCGGGATCCCAACCTACCGGGACACAAGGGGTGCATGGCAACGCGCTGATCCGATTTATCACCAGGAATTCATCACCAGACAGACAAGCCGGCAACGTTACTGGGCACGCAGCATGATTGGTTGGCCAAATGTAGCAAACGCGTCCCCCAATGACGCACATCGAGCCCTCGCTAGCATGGAGCATTCTGGCAAAATTGGACTGCTGGTTACGCAGAATGTCGACGGACTACATCAACGTGCTGGACACAAAAGAGTGATCGATCTACATGGCCGCCTGGACCGCGTGGTGTGCCTCGGTTGCGGCGCCTTTAGTTCTCGACACGCACTACAGCAGCGATTACTACTCGCGAACCCAGCGATACCAGCCAGCACCCAATTCGCGCCTGATGGCGATGCGGATGTTCAAGTAGATGTATCATCAGTTGAGGTGCCTACATGTCTCGACTGTAAAGGAATCCTCAAGCCAGACGTTGTCTTTTTTGGCGATACTGTCGATCCCTCTATCGTTCAATCAGTCTATAAATCTGTTAGTGAAGCGGACGGTCTGCTAATTGTTGGGTCATCGCTCAAGGTTTACTCGGGGTTCCGATTCTGTAAAAGAGCGGCAGAGTTAAAGAAGCCAATTGTATGTATCAACCCTGGGGACACTCGAGGTGATGATCTATACAAACTAAAGATAAAATCCGACTGTGTCGGAGTCTTGACCGAACTAATCGAAGCACTAGCGTTACGATAAGACTTTTTCCAGCGTCCTGTTCAACGGAGTAAGGTCCAGATTTAACCGACCAGCGAGCGAACTCACATCCACATCATCGTCGTGATCGAGAATCCGCAACATATCTCGGGTGATCGGTGGTGCGGAAAAAAGTATCTCCAGAATCCAGGCAAAAGCTATTCCAACACCCAATGGTAAGCTGATGATCATTGGGTCCATCGCTGTGACTAATGATGCTCGTCGAATCAAAGCAATCCGATTTAGCGATTCCGGGCCCGCGAGCTCAATGACCTCTGTGGTATCCCTGCCAAGCAGCTGGGTTATAGCTTCAATAATATCGCCTGCATATATAGGTTGCTCTTTACTTTGCCCCCTAAGCGTAACCACAAATTTTGAACTCGCTTTCTTGCCAAGCGAACGCGATGCAAAGTCATCCTCGCCTAAGACCATTGGAACACGAACAATTGTTGAGGGTACAGAACCTGCTATCAGAATCTCTTCCGCCTCTCCCCGAGAGGCCAAACATGCATTATCAGAGTCAGAATCGCTACCCAGCAGACTGAGATAAACAATGCTCTTTATTCCCACCCGCGCCGCTGCGGACGCCAGGACCCTACAGGGCCGTTGATGTGCACTCTCATATGTATTACCCTTGCCGGATTTGATGACCCCAACGAGATGGACTGCATGATCACAGCCATCGATAGTCTCAATCAGAGATTTCTCATGGGTATAGTCAACAACCTCAATCGTCAGGTTTTCCAACTCACCGACTGAAGCATGAAGACCTTCCTCTGCTCGTTTCGACCGAACAATCGCGAGCACCTTGTACTCGCCAACAAACCTCGCTATCAGTCGACGACCTAAGTGACCATTTGCTCCGGTTAGTAATATGGTTTGCATATGCCGATTATGCGATATTTGGTCTCTCAAGTCGCAATCCGATCCGCGATGAACATCATTCTGCTACCAAATATATTAAGCGTATCCAGATGCGTACTCGCGCTTCCCATGGGCTATTTCATCGTTCAAGGTGCCTGGCTGTACGCCTCCATAATTCTATGGATCGCAATTGCAACAGACATTGCGGACGGACAACTGGCAAGGTATCTAAGCTCTCAGAGCAATTTGGGTAGTGTGCTGGATCACGGGAGCGATGCGATTTTCGTAACGATCATGCTGGCAGCACTTGTATACCATGAATTAGTGCCCATTGTGCTCCCCGTTCTGATACCCATCGCCTTCCTGCAATATATGCTTGATTCCAAAGCGTTAGCTGGCAAATCGCTTCGCACCAGTATTCTTGGGCGACACAACGGAATCTGTTATTTCATCCTGGGAGGATTCCCGATAATGCAACACGCGTTAAAGATTTATCCGATTGAGGCTTCGACTATCTTTTGGGTAGGTTGGGGGTTGCTACTTTCCACCATCGTGTCGATGGTCGATCGACTGTTATCGCTGCTACGTGGTGTTAACAAATGATCCCCCAATTGCCCTGGGCATTTTGGACGGCTCATCTGTTTCGGTTATTTGGTAACTATCAGGCTCATCGACTGGACTGAAATTCAGTCAGTCTTCGGCATCTGCTCCGGGCAGCGGATCATGAACAACACGATTTCGACCTCCTTCCTTGGCAGCGTATAGATGCTTGTCTGCGGCCTCTACCAGGGCTTCCGCCTCCTCCATCTCATCGTCACCATTCCAGCAGATAACTCCCATGCTCACGGTAATTTGTAGATCAACAGAATCGTATTGAAAAACGTGATTCTGCACTGCTTCACGAACACGCTCTGCAAGGTTAACCGCAGCCTCCAAAGTTGCACCCCTCAGCAGGAATACAAACTCCTCTCCTCCATAACGAGCAAATACGTCGTAACCTCGTGCAGTATCCTCGATCAACTCCGCCATGTGCTTCAGGATAAAGTCACCAGCCGGGTGACCCCAGGTATCATTCACCTGCTTGAAGTGGTCAATATCAAACAGGATGATCGCAAGACCCACTTTATTCCTGCGATTGTAATCAAACTCTTTTTCAAGGACCTCACTGAAGTAGCGCTTATTGTATATCCTGGTCAGACCATCCTTCACCGCCATATTCATTAGCATCATATGGTATTCGGTGTCGTCCTGGTCCTGGTAGGTAAACTTGAAGACGATATTTCCCAGCGTTACCTTGTCGCCCTCACTCATTACAGTTGCTGTAGTGTTTTGTTCCTTGTTAAGTAAACAACCATTGGTGCTCCCTAAGTCGGATAGATAGTACTCAACCGCCCGGTCGACAATCATCGCATGCCGACGGCTGATAATAATATCGGAGACGACAAGGTCAACGTCGTCACTACGCCCTACAATAGTAACGTCGCTCTCTAGTTCGTACACCTGACCAATAAAATCACCCTTGATCATGACGAGGCAAGGTCTTTTGTCACCGTCCGCTTCCTCAGAAGGACCTTCTCGGTACTCAGTATTGTCTGACATCCCTAACGAGTTCTTTAATTCTTATAAGGTGAGGTGGAATCTAGCCGAAATCACGACAAAGTATAGCGCCTGAGCATCTCGCATCTAGAGTGATAGCACCGTAATTTCAATTACTTACCAAAGCGACGTTCACGTTGCTGGAATACCCTAATTGCCCGCCAGAAATCAATCATGCGGAACGCGGGCCAATAGACTTCGGTAAAATATAATTCGGAATAAGCACTCTGCCAGAGCAAGAACCCTGA
Source organism: uncultured Gammaproteobacteria bacterium (assembly GCA_913045175.1). GTDB lineage: Bacteria > Pseudomonadota > Gammaproteobacteria > Pseudomonadales > Azotimanducaceae > UBA7455. Next base: position 30,989 of record CAJWQG010000005.1, read on the forward strand.
TAATCTCTCTTCTCCAGAGGTCCTGATAATCAAATCGGGATCACGAATCCCTTCAGTGTAGAGGTATTGCTCAAAAACGTCTTCATCGATGTCTTCAACCTGGACCTTGCCTCCTGCAACATCATTAACCACTTTCTTGACTGCATCGACTATTTCTGCGCGGCCCCCATAACTGATCGCAATATTCAGCAAAAAACGATCATGATTCGCGGTCATCGCCTCAATTTTTTCTACCTCTTCTGTCATCTCTGGCGAAAGGTCTTCACGGCGCCCGATAACGTTAATTCGCACGCCTTCCTGCTTGATCACAGGATCCACTTGAAATTCCCGGAGCTTGCGGAGTATCAGTTCCATCAAGTAATCAACTTCATCCGAGGAACGGTTGTAGTTTTCCGTCGAAAATCCGTAAAGGGTGACAATACGAATGTCTAAACGCCAACACCAACGCAGAAAGTCTTCCAGCTTTTCCGATCCGGCATTGTGGCCCTCGTTAGATGCCATCCCCTGCACCTGAGCAAATCGTCGATTACCATCGACAATCAAACCAATATGATGAGGCTTAGGGCCCGACTTTATTTGCGACCAAAGAATTGGTTCATAAAGTCTATAGAGGAGAGATGGCACTTTCATTGCTATGTGGTATGGCCCGGTGCAGACAAGGCGCACAAGCATAGCATTGGCCCCTCGCCGGTTGCTAGGTCGACCGTCTGATCGAGGTTCGTGGTTGTCAAACGCCGAGACGTTGGTTATAACTCCACTCTTCTTACACTCGGATACACCCAATGGCACCGCTTACGGGGCTAAAGGTTCTTGATCTCTCTTCAGGGCCTGCCGGTGGTCTCGCCACCATGATACTTGCCGATTTTGGCGCCAACGTCCGTCGCGTCATAGACACGGAATATGACTCACTTAACGATATGCCATCAGCCCGAATGTGGCTTCGGGGCAAGGTAACTACAAATGATTTCGACACCAGCGACGTCGACGTGATCCTGGTAAGTCTGCCTAACTCCCACCACTGCAAATACGAAGCGATCGCCGCTGAGAATCCGTCGGTCGTTTACTGCGAAGTAACATCAATGGGAAACGAAGCGCTACCCATGTATGAAGGCGTTGTCTCGGCAAAAGCAGGTCGCATGAAGCAGATGGACGCTATCCTGGGAAACAAAGGACCGTGCTACTCCGCCGTTCAGGTCGCCACTCACGCCACTGCCATGAACGTGGTCTCTGGCATTCTTGCTGCCCTGCACAAACGCCGGCGTACGGGTTACGGAGACAAGCTGACAACCAGTCTCTTGCAGGGATTAATGCCCTATGACATGGGGATGTCTATGCAGCTGCAGATTCGGGAACAACGATCCGACTGGACACGTAGTAGACCGCACCCAAAACGCCGCATGCCAACCCTCTTATATCAACCGGTCCAGTGCGCTGATGGTAAATGGCTCCAATTAGGAAATCTGCTCGATCATTTATTCGAGAACTTCATGCGTATCATCGGACTCGAAGATCAGCTGGCGCTTCTGCCAGAGGCAACCGAAACGGTGCGCAATCAAATTCTGGAAACTATGCAGACTAAGACCCGCGACCAGTGGATGGATATCTTTGTAAAGGACGGTAGCGTCGCTGCACATCCCTATCTCTATCCAGAGGAAACCCTGGTGGATCCGGACATGACCATGAACGGACACATCACGGAGCTGTCGGGCGTAACTCAGTTGGGACCATTAGCAAAGCTAACAAAAACTCCTGCCGAGATTACGCTAAGTAGCAAAGAGGGCACCGGCTGGAAAGTCAGCCCCGGAAAGAATAGTTCTGATGCGCCGCTCAATGGCGTCACCGTCATAGAAATCGCGACCATTATCGCCACGCCACTGGGCGCCTCTTTCCTTCGAGATATGGGTGCCAGGGTCATTAAGGTTGAAGCAGTCGGTGGTGATCCACTTCGTGAAATCCACTACGACGGTGCGTTGCGATGTAATCAGGGTAAGGAAAGCATCAGTATCAATCTGAAGTCACCTGAGGGTCAGGCAGTAGTACATCAACTCATCCGCAAAGCCGATATTGTGATGCACAACTTCCGGCCCGGGGTACCTGAACGACTCGGGATCAACTATGACCAGCTAACCAAACTCAACCCCTCGCTGATCTATCTGTCAGCCAACGGCTACGGCACCGCTGGTCCAGGGGCAAAAAGGCCATCTACACACCCCATTCCCGGCGCCGCCATGGGTGGTGCGGGTTACCAGGCCGGCGGCGCTCCAGAGGAACTGCTCAGCATCGATGAGCTACGCGACACCTCCCAAAGATTGTTCCTCGCCAACGAAGTAAATCCAGATCCGAATACAGCGGTGGTGGTCTGCGCCAGCACCCTTTTGGGTCTGACTGCGCGCGACCAAACCGGCGAAGGACAGCAGATTTTTATCGACATGTTCGGCGCAAATGCCTATGCGAATTTCGATGCCATGGTCGATTTTGAGGGCAAACCTATGCGCCCCACTCTCGGTAAAGACTTGAAGGGGCCTCACCCTCTGTATCGCTTATACAAAGCAAATGAGAGTTGGGTCTTCCTGGGAATAAAAAGGACCAGGGAATGGGAAGCGTTTTGTCAGCTAACAGAAGAAGAGATCAACTGGCCAGAGGTATCGGACCATGCATTCTGGGAAGATAACGGCGAGCTCACCACTGCACTTACTGAGTTCTTTGCCAAAAAAACTGCAGAGGAATGGGAAGACTTTTTCAAAGGAACGGCTATCGCCTGCGTCCAGGCCGACAAACAATACCTGTCAGAGTTCTTCCGAGACCAATGCAATGAAGCATCTCAGTGGATGACACGGGTTCCTCACCCGGATATTGAAACCTACTATAGACATCGGCCAATGGTGTCCTTTTCCAGCGCCGACCCTGAACTCGGGGGACCACCAACAGCCGGAGAACATACCAACGCACTGATGCACGAACTTGGCTATAAAGATGAGCAGATTACTGAATATTATTCCATGGGCGTTCTATGGCAGGACGAACAGCGGGATGACCTGTCTTAAGCTTGAAATTGGTATCCATGGTAGCTGGCAATCGCAAGGCCTGCGGCAACACTTGTAAACGGATCATGTTCCGTCACTCTTCCTGGAAACCTTGCCTCTAACAACCTTCTAACTGCTGCAATCTGGGAAGACCCGCCCGTACGGATAACTACGTCAATATCCTCAAGACCGCATCCCGCGTCGGCCACCACCTTATCTATAATCGAGTCAACTTCCTGCAGCATAGAAATCATCATTGTTTCAAGTTGATCTCTGGTAAAACTGATCGACACATCCAATTCAGGAATATCCAACACCGTTTCATCCATTTGCGACAGTCTTGCCTTAGCATCTTTAATTGCCTGGAATACAAGATAACTGTAATTGTGGGTAATCAAGTCATCCAGACGTTCAAACTTTGCGGCAGCTTCACCACCCTGCTTTATGCAGTCAGCCACCTTGGCACGATACTGGTTCTGGTTCAGCGTATAGGTGACCGCCCAGTTCAACAGGGCATCTGCAAACTCGTCAAACGGAAATTCGTTTTCAATCAATCTACCATCAACGGTGCGGCGCCAGATCTCCCCTTTCCCGAGCAAAGGAAACAGAAGTTCCTTAAAAATCAGTTGATCGATGTGGTCACCGCCAATAGACAAACCAGCGGTCGACATAACATTGAAGGACATTCCGTTAAACTCGACAACACTGAGATCGAGCGTTCCGCCACCGAAATCCAGTGTCATCACTCTACCTTCTTTCAGTGCTTTCTCATCATGTATATAGCTCAGGGTTGCCGCGACCGGTTCCGGGTAAAAGGTGAGCTGTGGGATAGCCGCATGCCTGCATGCTTCAGAAAGACGCGAAAACGCCAACTCATTTCGATGTTGGTCATGGCCTTCGAACAAAACCGGATGTCCAAAATGTACGTCCAGCAATTCTCCTGGTAAAGAATCCTGGATGGTTTTTCGAATACGAAGCAAAATCGGTGTAATCAAGGCAACAACCCGGAACGGATGATTGAACACCAACAACCTTCTGATAGCTGGATTGCCCAACAGTCTCTTCACGCCGCGAAACAATCTTCCCGGCATTCCACGGTCGACCCAGGGTTGACCGTAAACATTACTGCTCGAGATCTCAGCTTCGGAGAATGGGTCTCGACTGTCCGCATCATTTGTCACCATGGCACTTTTAGCAATTAGCTCTGGCGTCAGTTCAACGATACGATCTCGATTCTCATCGATATACAGATCAACTGCTGTCTGTCCGGTGGTGGTCTCAAGCTCCCGGTCAAGATGCAAAGCAGTCGGCATAATAGCGTCTGAATCTTCCAACTGGACAAGCACGACCCGACTACCATCGAACCAGGCCGCGGCTGAGTTGGAAGTACCGAAATCTATCCCTACACCAATCATAACTTATTGTTATTTAACGTTTTTTTAACTATAGAAGCAGAAAATAAGTTGGCAATTAACGCACATTTCTATGACCAATCAAAGTAGATTTTTGTGCTAGCATGAATTATGAAAATCGGTATTTCCATAACCAGCGCTTACCCAACTGCAGCCGGCCGTGACGGTGCCGCACAGATGATTGCAAGAGCCCGGGCCGCAGCCGATGCAGGTTTGGATTCACTATTCGTTGGTGACCATCACGTCGTTCCCACTCCCTACTACCAGAACACACCAATTTTGGGCCGACTCCTGGCAGAATGGGACGAAAGGCCCGCGGGCGCCCTCTATCTTTTACCATTATGGAATCCGGTACTGCTGGCTGAACAGGTCTCCACCCTTTCGTGCATCGCGAAAGGACCCTTTATTCTCCAGTGCGCCCTCGGCCGTAGCGAGCATCAGTTCAATGCCATGGGCGTAAACATCAAATATCGACCTTCAGCATTCGAGCAATCCCTAGCGACTCTTCGTGCTTTGTGGCGAGGCGAATCAGTTTCTTTGGAAGGTAGATGGGTGTTCGAAAAAGCAAAAATCGCCCCTTTGCCTCCCGAAGATATTTCCATATGGATCGGCGCATCTGCTCCCGTAGCGATTGAGCGTGCTGCGCGTCTTGGTGACGCATGGCTCGCGGAACCTGGAACAACCATCAAGGAAGCTGCGCAAGCGCTAACAATCTATAACGAGGCGCTGGCCCGACTCGATAAGGAAGTGCCAAAAACTGTTGCCATCAGGCGTGACATTTACGTTGCCGATTCAGACAAAGACGCAAGACATGTCCGACAGATTGTTGAAGATAATGGTTATCGGGGATTTGACCCTGACGCCCTGGTTATCGGCGACGTTTCTTCAGTCGCAGATACTTTCAATTCGATCGGTGAACTCGGATACACCGACATCATCGTACGCAACCTTCACAGTGTCGGCGAGAAGGCAGTCGCATCAACGGAAAGACTGATCAGTGTACGAGAAAAACTGGGATTAACCACCAATTAAACTAAGATCGGGCTCACCGTTCTTCATGGCTGGACACCAAAAATAGCTGGTACCCAATGGCACGCTAAAACTAAACAAAGCATCAGCAATCCCGTCATTGTTGCCAAGAATCTGTCGCATTATCATGTCAAAGGCAACAAAACTATGACCGAAGGCGACAAATACGAGTCCCTCACCGGTTGAGTCTGCGTAAGGCATAGAACGCCGCAGGACGAAAGCCTCTGGATCGAAACTCTCCTGGGCCGTCCTCTTAACATGTGCCAACTCCGGCGCATCATCAATCTCTTCATTATCGCTAATACGCCGACCAATGGTGTTATCACGCCTATCCGGGCCAAAATGGCGGAACCGATCTAGATCATGCTGCCATTGCTGAACTGCCACGAAACTACTTCCAGCAAGGCCATCAGACGTACAAATCGCAGCATCGGCAGCCGCATCATCGGTAGGGTTTTCAGTACCATCTTCGTATCCGGTTAGATCACGGCCTGTGTCATAGAAAAAGCCATCGGTTATCTCATAAAGCGTGATATGTGGTGCCAAACGCTGCTCAATGGAAAGTGCCAGATTCGCGAGTACACCGGGTCATCACCGCGCAACCAAACCAGAGTGCGTATGGTAATTAAGGGATCCCTATGCCTGCACCAGAATACACTGGTGCAGAATCAAGACCGGAAACATTACTCCCAAGGAGTTGAACCAACGGCTGGCCTAAACCAAGGACGACGCTTTCCCCATCTGTGACTTCTTTAAGTCCCTGAAGTAAATCATCGGCTCTTACATCAAGAGATAATGTACAACTCAGGTAACGAGCGTGCCGAGGTACCTCAGCCAGAATTCCGGACTGTGCACTCACGCATCCGACTCACGACGCACGGACAAGTCAAACGCAGCTGAAATCAGTTCTCTTGTGTAGTCAGTTTGAGGATTATCGAAAATTTCATCCGATGTGCCGCTTTCGACAATCACACCATCCCTCATAACAATAACGTGATTACTAAGTGCCCTGACCACCTTTAGATCATGACTAATAAACATGTAGGTTAGATCATATTTGCGTTGCAGGTCTCGCAATAAGTCAACAATCTGCGCCTGAACGGACATATCGAGCGCCGATGTTGGCTCATCGAGGATCAATAATTTTGGTTTGAGAATCAGGGCTCTGGCCACCGCGATACGCTGGCGTTGCCCTCCAGAAAATTCATGGGGGTAACGGTCTTGTGCACCCTGGTCGAGCCCAACCTCCGCAAGCGCGTCGGCCACTCTTTTACGACGTTCCGTCTCGGAAAGATGTTTCTCGTGAACCAGTAGACCTTCTTCAATAATCTGATGAATCGATAGCCTGGGTGACAAGCTACCAAATGGATCCTGGAAAACGATCTGCATGTCACGACGAAACGGCCGTAACTGCTTAGACTTTAGTCCCTGCAGGTTGGACCCTTCAAGGATGATGTCTCCTTCAGACTTCACCAGACGCAGAATCGCCATACCAAGTGTAGTCTTGCCCGAACCAGACTCTCCCACTATGCCGAGGGTTTGGCCGTGCGAGACCTCCAATGACACATCGTCGACAGCCTGCAAATATTTACTGACGCCAAAAAAACCTTTGGCAAGCGGAAACCGGACATTCAGATGCTCACACTTTAGTAAAACATCGGACTCCTTTATTCCTACCGGGCGCCCCTTCGGCTCAGCGGCCAGAAGATGACGAGTGTATTCATGCTGGGGGCGCTCGAAGATATCTTCGCAATTACCCTTTTCAACAACTTCACCATGGGTCATGACACAGACCCGATCCGCCATGCGCCTAACGACACCGAGATCATGGGTAATCAACAACATCGCCATTCCCAGACGTTGTTGTAGTTCTTTCAACAGTTCCAGTATCTGTGCCTGAATCGTAACGTCCAGCGCTGTCGTGGGCTCATCGGCGATAAGAAGGTCTGGTTCGTTAGCCAGCGCCATGGCAATCATCACGCGCTGCCGTTGACCTCCAGAAAGCTCATGAGGAAAAGAGCGCATTTTTTCTTCTGGATTCTGCAATCCAACCAGCTGTAATAATTCTAAAATTCGCTCGCGCGAATCCGCTATCTTCAGGCCACGATGGATAAGTAATATTTCGCCAATCTGCTTTTCTATTCGGTGTAACGGATTTAGCGATGTCATCGGTTCCTGGAAAATCATCGTAACCTTGCTGCCACGAATGTTTCGCATCACATGATTACCCGCGCCCATGGTCTCAAAACCATCGACCTTTACGGAACCCGAGGGATGGTTTGCGACTGGATAGGGTAGGAGTTGAAGAATCGAAAGCGCAGTAACGGACTTGCCTGACCCTGATTCTCCGACCAAGGCTACGGTTTCACCGTGCTGAATATCAAAACTGACATGTTTAACAGCCGGTTCATCTCGAAAATTTACCGACAAGTCGTCTATAACAAGAACTTGTTCCGTATCGGGTATTGTCTCTGCTTCACTCATCGATCAGGTTACTGGTGACCACGAGCTTGCATCATAACGATAGTAAGGAGGAATGTCAGCGTTGCTCTGGGTCAACGCTTGTGTCGTTAGTAGCTGACCTGTGCTGCTCAGAACCCGATATCAAGCGAGGATAGAGATGTAGCGACCCGATATCGCCGCAATTTTTGCACGCAATAACTCGTTCTCTACATCAAGAAGATCAAGTAACGTTCTTTTATTAAGCGCCAACTGCTCCTTATAAACTTTAAGCACTTCTTCGGTTGAGTTTACGTGGGCTTCAAGATGCTCTAGCCGCATGAGAATGTCTTCCAGTTCGTTCCAGATAAGCGTTGCATCCTATTCTACCGCCCGGCGTACACTTCGTACGGTCTCCCTCGCGGCAAATTCTCGCGCTTCCGCCTCATTCATTCGCGCTCGGTCGCCGTCCCCTCGAAAGAGGTTATATGACATCCTAACTACTGCAGTCTCGTCATCATTGTCACTAACGGTCCCATCAATGTCCTCATTTCTGGTCGCACCCACCTCAAGATCCAATCTAGGATGGAATGCACCACTGGTTTGTTTGCGGGCTGAAATTGCGGCCTGTAGATCTGCTTCGGCAGCTTTTAATCCTGGATTGTTGCGATATGCCAGTTCAATCGCCTGCTCCAACGTTGACGGTAATCCTTTAACCACCGGAGGATCGAAAAGTTGGTCAGGATTCTCGCCTACCACCCGATAGAACTCAGCTCGACCATTTTTCGAGTCTCTCTAAGATAACAGCACATTCGATTTCGCCTGTACTTTACGACCAACCGTCTGTACAACATCCACTTTCGTTCCAACACCGCTTTCGAAGCGCTCCTGAATTTTCGAGAGGGTTTCTTCGTGATGCCTGAGATTTTCTTCCGAGAGTTCAACGACCGCGTCACGTCGCAACACTTCAAGATAAACCTGAATAGCCCTAAGGCTGACATTCTCCTGGCTGCTGGCCAGACGCGACATGGCAGCCAAAAATAAATGCTCCTGCTGCTTTACCAGATTTCGAGTCGCAAAACCGTCATAGAGAAGTTGAGTAAGCTTGAGACTGCCCTACATCCGATCCAGTTCCAGGTCACTCTGTCCCGTGCCTACGTGCCTACGAGCGCCGCCCGTGTCTTTGTGTTATTCGACGCTTCTCGACCACCCGCGATGACGAGATCCACTACCGGGAAATAACCACTTCTCGCCTGATTGCGGAGTTGTTCGGCGGCTTCTACATTATACTTGCCGGCCAGGATGTCCGGATTGGTCTGGAGAGTATTGGCCACTACGTCGGTCAAGGACTGGCCCTGGACCTGAGAAATCAGCAGTGAAGCTGCAAGAAATGCGATAAATCGGGACATTATTCGGCACGCATACACAATCATGGCCCCTTATTATGGTCGTCGAGCCTCATTGTAACCACTTCTACTCAATGAAAGAAATCTTTAACTCACTCACATAAGTTATTGAATTGTAACCCCTGCTGACTCATAGCTACCCACAATCATGAAGGCAGACCATACATAGGGGTATCCCCACTCCGGTGAATTAAGTAAATCGAGCTGAGTCTCACGTAGAGCCACTCTGGCTGGCGTGCCCTGAAGAATACGATCATAAAAGTCGCTCATTAATGCCTGGGTACCAGCGTCACTAACTTCCCACAAAGAACTAACGACCTCGGCAACGCCCGCTACCTGAAAAGAACGACGCAGACCGTAAACACCTGCCCCCTCGTGAATTTCGCCAAGCCCCGTCTCACATGCCGATAGCACCACCAGTCTGGTACCTGAAAGATTCAGATCAAGCACCTCCAATGCGGTAAGTACACTATCATTAGTTGTATCTATGTCACCAAGAAACTGCGCATTATTGTTGATACCTACAAATGCCAATCCTGCTCGCAGCAGAGGATTATTACCCGAGGGTGGGACATGAACCTCCGCACTACGTTGCGCCTTCAATATTCTATTTCTCAGCGTGTCATCTGCTTCAAGAAAGAAGCCGTGAGTAGCCATGTGGAGAATTTCGGGTGGCTGGTCGATTTCTCCGAGGATTTTTTCCTGAGCGTCCTGACCAAAAAACATCGAGCTTGGTTCTTCATTCTTCTGAACCTGATCAGTGATGATTCGCCCTTCTTCCTCTGCACCAAGTAATGGCGAAAAACTGAGCCCACGGAGCCCACCTCCCACGCCTCGAATGCCAAGTCTGAGCGCTGCAGATCTGCGACCTTCAGCTTCGGTACGGTCCTCTTCGCTCACTACATCTTCGGAATCATAGTCGGGACCGGCAACAATTAAATATTCACCCTGCACAAGACTGTATTCGTTAGGTAAAAGATCTCTGACCGAGGTCAGGATATGCAGGTCATTAGTCTGGATTAGATACTCTTCATCAAAATTGACCAGCGCGTTAAAAGGTAAAATATTGAGTGTTCCATCGGGTATAAGATAAACATATTCGTTGTCACCGATTGCTTCGCCGATGGGCTCCCATACTTCTTCGTAGGCAATCTGTCCAATTTCCAATAGCTCATCTTCGTCGGCCAGGTCGTCCTGAATAATCGTACGGTATTCGATTATTGCGGCATCAACATCGTCCCGGTTTTCATACACGACCAGGTCGAACGAAACTCACCAGATTCGTTGGACGCAATCCCTGCAAGAAGCTTCTTATCTCCTCCTTCTTCAAAAGCCAGGTAATCAACCAACGTTGTACCTTCCGGCAACACCGAAGCCAACCTGTCAACGTTCACCTGGGCAATCGAAGACCGGTATCTCGCACTCGCCCTGCCTAATTCCCCTTGCAGTTCGTTAACTTTCTGTTCAAGTGCATAGAGAACTTCAACGTGGCGACCCTGAGTCTCCGCCGTTGGACCCGATAATGTCATTGCCGCCAGATCCTTGCGGGCACTTTCAGGTTCGTCCGCTATCTTGGTCATTTCCGGGTCATTAGCGATTTGAGAAATCTGTTGGATTTCAGAGGTAATCTTGAGCAGTAAACCCTTGCGTTGCAGACTTGCCTCTATAGCGCGCTTGCCGCCATCTGCGGGGTCCACTCGGGTCAGTAAGCTTAGGTATTCATTAAATTCATCGCGATGCAAACGAAGATAACCTTCCCGTGCGTTCTCGCCAGTCACCCAAAGCATTCGGTCTAGAAAAACGCTCCTACGCGCAAAACCGAGGCTACGCATATCAACCGCGGCCTGCGTCATACCCCGGGCTTCTTTTACCCGGGCGAGGTTTTTCAGCGTCTCAAAGGTATAGGGATGCTGCTCACTCAACACCATCTCTGCCAGCGATACGGCCTCTGTAAGCATCTGATCTGCTTCTTCAAGTCTGTTCTGAACAAAATAAATGTCACCCAGATCGATCATCGATCTAATGCTGTCGAGATGCTCTTTTCCGAGCGTACTTCGACGCAATTACAAAGCTCGCAAAGCGACTTGCTCCGCTTCAGGTAACTGGTCCAGACGAGTCAACACTCGACCGCGATTATTCATGGCCTTCAGGGTCGGCTGATGATCCTCGCCAAACAACAGCGTCGATTCTTCCTGAATCGTGGCAAACATTTCCCCGGCTGCCTCATATTCCTCCATTAGCATGTAGAGAAAGGCAAGATTATTGCGGACGGCTATCGTGTCTGTGTGTTCTTCACCAAGGGCCTGCTTTTCGTATATCTGCCCCAGGTTGTTCATTGCGACCAGTGTTGATGCATGGGACTCACCTACAACCTCGGTCAATCCCACCCATGCCTCTTCAAATGTGGCTTCCGCCTCTGCCAGGAACCCTTGTGCCTGATATATTGCCCCCAACTCCAACAAGGTATTGAAAATGTTTAGCGGTTGATCCTGCCAGAACTGCAAGCCGTAGTCCAAAACCTCATCGGTAACTTGTTGCGCACTTTCGTAGACTTCCTCATCCCGAAAAACTCTCGCTAAATAGGATCGTGCGCCATGGCTCGCCTCGGTTTCACCCACCTGAGCAGCGGTTTGCATCACGCCCGTCAGTAACTCACTACTCTCCTGGTATCGTCCTTGCTTCCGATAAACTTCAGCCAGTTGGCTAAGGGCATTTAGCGCCACCCCGTCGATCTTGGGCTGACTGGCTCCTAATCGGTCTATTGCTTCCTGATACATGATTTCGGCGGTATCCAGATACCCCACTAGTTACTGCAAGCCCTGCCAGATAAACCAAACAGTTAACGGATTGGGGATGATATCTGCCATACCCCTGTTCATAGATCCCGCACACATCAGACAAAACGCCGATTGCTTCACCGACTTCGCCCGCATTTTCGAGTAGCGTGGCAGTAGATATCTGCGCTTCGAGCGTTAGACCATGAAACGGTCCCAGCGACTCTTCATACCTTGAAGCCCTAAGTTCATTCAGCGCCAACGCATCTTCCGTTGCACCAACAGCACCATACAGCTCGACCATTAAGCCAACGATTTCCAGCGTTCCCGGATGTGTCTCTCCCAACACTGCAACCCCGGCAGCCAAAGCTGCGTTGTAATAAGCATCAGCCTCCTCTGCAACCTCGGCCAGGCGATACAGGTAACCCATATCACTCATCGCTTCCACGGTAATCCAGTGGTCCTCACCCAGCATGTCCTGAGCTAACTGCATCACCAGTTCCTGGTTTTGCAGTGCCGTTGCCAGATTCCCCGAAGCGTATGCGGCATCTCGTTCTACTCGCAGTTCGCAGTTCGCAGTTCGCTGATCGCGGCCCGCACCTCATCGTCACCTATCTGACTAACAGCGTCCTGCATTGCAACAAGTTCAACAGGAATCGCAGAATAAACTTCTGATATTTTGTCATGCAGGTCCGCAACGCGTTCCTTGTCGCTTGCTATTGCTATTTCAACCTGTTCTGCCAGCACTTCAGCAGCTAGCTCAGAAGCGCCCAACTCCTGGGCCAGATAGACGACCATCTCAATCGTTTCAGCATCACCCGGCTTGTTAACCAGAATTTCAAGATATAGTCCGAGAGCTGCCTCAGCATCCCCCGAGCCCAGGGCGGCTTCCGCCTGCTCGTTTAGATCATTCGCGACAGCGGGATTGAAGCAAAACAGAAATAAAATCAGACAGGATAGTGCTCGATTCATCTTGGGACCCTTCTTTCTTTAAGGTGTCAGACTTTAAGGTGTCCGACTCAATGGCCATATAGGCTACATTATTGCGTATTCGTAACCAATTACCACCGCATTATCAATAACAGTCCGATCACTGGATAAACCACGAGACGAGATGGTACATTGCCATTTTAGATAGTCACGGCGTCACTATGGAAGAGAACTACGACATTGTTATCGTTGGTGCAGGCAACGCTGCACTCTGCGCGGCACTCGCCGCACATGAGCGCGGCGCATCTGCATTGATTCTGGAACGAGCCCCGGAGTCACAGAAGGGTGGAAACTCACGCTATACGGCGGGCGCAATGCGCGTCACCTATGATGGCGCTGATGATCTTCGCACCCTGATGCCAGAACTTTCCGACGAAGAAATTTCTCAGGCAGATTTCGGTACGTATACCCGTGATCAATTCTTCGACGATATGGGTCGTATCACGCAATATCGTTCCGATCCGGAACTGACAGAAATCCTAATCGACAACTCTCTTCCAACACTGCAATGGATGAACACCAAAGGCATCCGTTTTCTTCCCATGTATGGCAGGCAAGCGTTCAAAGTGGACGGGAAATTCAAGTTCTGGGGTGGATTGACCGTCGAAGCCTGGGGGGGTGGTCCCGGACTGATTGAAAGTCTGCATAAAGCCGCCGCAGACCTTGATATTCCAATACGTTTTGACAGCCGAATGATAGACATTAATCTGGAAGACGGAAAAGTAACCGGCGTCAAGGTTAAACAGCGCCAAAGAATTGAGGATATTTCCTGCAAAGCAGTCATCCTCGCTTGTGGCGGGTTTGAAGCCAACAGTGAGTGGCGTACTCGCTACCTCGGTCCTGGATGGGAACTCGCCAAGGTACGAGGCACCCGCTACAACACTGGCGATGGCATCCGTGCGGCGCTCGCATCAGGAGGCGCCCCGAATGGCAACTGGTCAGGGTGTCACGCTGTTGGCTGGGATAGAAACGCGCCGGATTATGGCGATCTTAACGTCGGTGACGGATTTCAAAAACACTCTTATCCTCTCGGATTACTCATCAATGCAACAGGAGAAAGGTTCGTCGACGAAGGCCTCGATTTTCGGAACTACACCTACGCTAAATACGGTAGGGAGATCCTCAATCAACCGGAGCAATTCGCCTGGCAGGTGTTTGACAGCAAGGTAACGGACCTACTCAGAGATGAATACAGAATTCGTGAGGTAACGAGGGTACAGGCGAATACGATTGAAGAGCTCGCGGAGAAACTTGAGGGAGTCGATGCCGCTCGGTTTAAAGATACGATTACTGCTTTCAACGCAGCAGTAGATACCAGCGTAGATTTCAATCCCGCGATTAAAGACGGGCGCAGAACTAATGGGCTTGAATTAAACAAGACCAATTGGGCGAACCCGCTCGACACGCCGCCATTTTTCGCCTACCAGACAACCTGCGGTATCACTTTTACTTTCGGTGGCCTGAAAATCAATAACCAGGCTTGTGTGATGGATCAGGATGACTATGAAATTCCCGGACTATTCGCCGCTGGCGAACTGGTCGGGGGCCTCTTCTATTTCAACTACCCTGGGGGTACTGGTCTTACCTCTGGCGCTGTATTCGGCAAGATTGCCGGCCACAGCGCAGCCGAATACGTAGCTTAGTGATCCATCCTCAATGTAACTACATCGCGCATTCGGCAGGCAGGTTCGTCATGTGGGCATCAGGCTGGCGGGTAGAAGGAAGTGTACCTCCCACTGGGAAAATGATCATAATCGCCGCACCCCACACCAGCAACTGGGACCTACTCTACCTTCTCGGCGCGGCCTACAGCCTTCACCTGAGTATTTACTGGCTAGCAAAAGACAGTCTTTTTATACCTGTTGTGGGCAGCATTCTGCGCTTTTTTGGTGGGATACCCATAGATCGCTCCAAAAATAATAACGTCGTGGCACAGCTGGTAGAACGATTTGCTCACCAGGATAAACTGTCAATTGTTATACCTCCGTCGGGTACCAGGAAGCGAACCGAATTCTGGTACTCAGGTTTTTACCAAATTGCCAAAGGCGCCAAAATACACATGGTGTGTGGGTTTCTTGACTACGACCGGAAAGTAGCGGGGCTAGGTCCGGCGTTCGTACCAGGAGAGAATATTTCCGAGGATATGGACAAGATCCGCGATTTCTATCAACCAATTAGGGGACGCTACCCCGAGAAGACCAGTCGAATCAGATTGAAACAGGAAAGCCCCTAAAAAAAGTAAGTTTCTCGATTTCATCATCAAAGGCATGGATAATGTGGACTCTACTAACTCAGTGGAGTCCCAATGGATTGCCCCAAGTGCCACGCATCGATGGAAGAAGTTACATTAAGCACGCTCAAAGGCGGCGTGACTGTTGATCAATGTAAAAACTGTCATGGCATCTGGTTTGATATCGGCGAAGCGGAAGCACTTAAAGATAAGTGGATGTCCGACTACGTTGATTCAGGAGACCCCGGTGTTGGCAGGGACCACAAAAAAATACGAGACATAGATTGACCACGTTGTGGTAAACGCATGCAGGAGCTATCTGACCCGTTGCAGATCCATATTCAGTATGAGGCTTGTGACGAACATGGAATGTACTTTGATGCCGGAGAATTCACCGACTACAAATACGAAACGTTGATGGATATCTTCAGAGGCTTCGTTTTTGCCGTACGCAAAGAAAAAGAATAAGCCGCAGGCCCTTCGCCAAGGATAATATGGCGCCCCAAAACATGATCCGGTGCTAGATGGAAGAATTAGTTTCACGCAGATTACGTCACCGAGTACGCGTTCTCGGCGATCTGCTCGGCCAGACAATGGCTGCGCAACTCGGCGACGAGTTTCTCGAGAAGGTTGAGCAGATACGACTGCTGGCAAAAACGAGACGACAGGAAGGGCATGGTGATTTTGCACAACTTCGCGAAGTCCTGGCAGACCTGGATGAAGATCAACTTATTTCTGTTGCACGGGCCTTCAATCAGTTCCTGAATTTAACGAATATTGCAGAACAGGCCGATGCAACGGAAAACCTTCAGTTCCCTGATGCCTCACATCTAAAAACCCTTTTCAACAAGTTAAATCAGCTCAGCATCGAACCAGCAAAAATCGCAGAAACTGTAAACAACCTACATTGTGACCTTGTGCTCACGGCCCACCCCACAGAGATAACACGAAGGACGCTTATTCAAAAATACAACAGAATTGCAGAGGCTCTTGCCGAGGTGCTGGAAAACGAACCACTGGGTGAACAAAGCAAAGTAGAGCTAACGCGTCTGATAGCGGAAGTCTGGCACACAGACGAAATCCGAACTGAAAGACCTATGCCCCAGGACGAAGCCATCTGGGGATACGCGGTCATTGAGCACTCCTTGTGGCACGCGATACCTAAACTCTGGGAAGGGTTAGATGAGCTCCTCCGAGAACACACTGATACTTCTTTATCCATTGATTGTGCCCCGATCACCATTTCGTCGTGGATGGGCGGCGACCGTGATGGAAACCCAAACGTCACAACGGACGTAACAGATGAGGTACTTCGTCTAGCCCGCTGGATGGCCGCAGACCTCTACCTTAGAGACCTTGAAGAGCTGCTTTCGCAACTATCGATGTCCATGTGTAACGACGAAGTTGCCCAGCTATGTGGGGAAGAATCGCACGAACCGTATCGATCAATTCTCAGGGACCTGCGCGCCAAGCTAAATGCCACGAGGGACTGGGCGGAAACAAAAGATCCTCCATATGCTGGGCTGATAGTCGACAGGAATGACCTCTTCGAACCGCTACATACCTGTTACCGCTCATTACACGAATGCGGGATGGGCATCATTGCCGAAGGACTACTCAAGCAGACACTGATTCGCATCACGACCTTTGGCGTTACCCTGATTGACCTGGACATCAGACAGAGTGCAGATAAACACACAGAACTGATGGAAGAACTTATCTCTTTTCTTGGAATGGGAAGTTACAAGTCATGGTCAGAGAAAGCACGACATGACTTTCTTTTGGAAGAACTTGCCAATACAAGACCGCTTATCCCGGAAAGCTGGGAACCAGAGGGTGAAGAGGGAGAAACGCTTCGGACTATACGACTTATCGCAAACGGCGATGCAGATGGTGTGTCTTGCTATATCATCTCCATGGCCAAAAACCCCTCAGATGTTTTGTCAGTTATTCTACTCTTGCGCAAATCGGGTCTTGCGCGATCGTTACCCATAGTGCCCTTGTTTGAAACTCTGGACGACCTTAATAACGCCGCCTGGACACTCGAGAGACTACTTCGGGATCCCATGTACCGGGGATACATCGACGGACACCAACAGGTAATGATCGGGTATTCCGACTCTGCCAAAGACGCCGGACAAATGGCCGCGGCCTGGGCACAGTATCGAGCTCAGGAAGAGTTGGTTGAGGTAACAGAAAAATATGACATCGACCTGACTTTGTTTCACGGCCGCGGGGGTGCAGCCGGTCGCGGTGGCGCACCAATCAGACAGGCTATTTTGTCACAGCCTCCCAGTACCATAAAACGTGGCATGCGAGTTACCGAGCAGGGAGAGATGATTCGTTTTAAGTATGGCTCTCCCCTGTTGGCACAAAACAGCATGGATCTCGTTCTCAGTGCGGCTATTGAAGCTAACCTGATTCCTTCCCCCAAACCCAGGGATAACTGGCGTAACCTCATGGATCGTCTTACCACTGTCGCGATGCAGGACTATCGGAACACGGTCAAAGACGAATCCGATTTTGCCGACTACTTTCGGTCTAGCACACCTGAACAAGAACTTAGCCTTCTGGCTTTGGGGAGCCGCCCTACAAGACGCAATACCAACAGCAATGCCATTAGTGACTTACGTGCAATCCCCTGGGTATTTGCCTGGACCCAGAAGCGGCTTATGATTCCTGCCTGGCTTGGTACCAACGCGGCTTTAGCCAGCGAATTTTCAACGAAAGATAAGTTTGTCATCAAGGAAATGATGTCCGAATGGCCGTTCTTCCAAACCCAAATGGATCTATTGGAAATGGTACTGACCAAGGCGGACGCAGAGATCGCTCAACATTATGACGAAGTATTGGTTCCAGATAGCCTCCTTCACTTCGGCGAGCGTTTCCAACGGGAACTCACCTCTCTGATAGAGAACGTCAACCAGATTAAGGAACAAAACATACTACTTGAACATGCACCTGACGTACGGCGGACCATTGACCTTCGTGATCCCTATACGGACCCGCTACACTTCCTGCAAATTGAACTTATCTCCCGGTATCGCATGGATGACTCCAACGAACGGGTCAAGAAAGCGCTACTGATAACAATCGCAGGTATCGCGGCAAGTATGCGAAACACTGGCTAAGTGTCACAACAAATTACCATTGTTGGAGCGACCTCAGGCCCCGGCAAGTCACTTTTCCTAAGACTTGTCGAACAGGGCCACCAGGTAGAGGGTATTGGTCGAAACCCCGACAAGATTTCAGCTATTAAGAAACAACTTGGCGAAAAATATCCGAACGCGAAGATCTCCGCAATCGACGTAACACGGGATCAATCTTTTCTGGATACTACTGAGGTGCTTATCCACTGTAGCCGTCCGGAACTGGCCAAAACATTAATTTCAGGAAATCTAAATCGGTTTATCGCAATCGGGTCCACACGAAAATTCACTCAATTCCCGGATACAAAATGTCGCGACGTCTGTGAGATGGAATCGCTAGCACTGGCGAGCGAAGTCGACGCAACGATTCTTCACCCTACATTGATCTATGGCGCAGAGGGCCTCTCCAATGTTGAACGTATCATTGCCACAGCGAAGAGATCACCCGTCGTCCCTCTGCCAATGCGCGGTAGATCGCTCATACAGCCTATACATTGTGACGATGTGGTCGACGCTATTATCAATTGCCTGCACAACGAGGTTCTTATTAACAAGAGTATCGTTATCGCCGGACCGACACCGATAACCTACCGAAACTTCGTAGAAACCATTGTGGGGACCATGGGTTTATCTACAAGGATAATCTCGCTGCCTTACTTGTTCATCGCGGCCGCAGCCCACGTCACCCGCTATCTTCCGAAGATACCTACCATCGACCCGGCTGAGGTCAAGCGTTTACTGGAAGACAAACACTTTGACACCGTGGATATGCAACGCAGCCTGGGTATTACCCCCCGAAGCTTCGAGGCTGGAATGACACAATACGCAGACACGCTAAAAACACGTTAACTCGCTCAATACCAGTTCGCTCAGATACCAGGAAAGCCATTGGCTTTGATGTGCTCAATAAGCACGTCCCGAATCAATGTCTGGTAGTTGATTAGCTCCACCTCGCTGGGCGTCTTATTCTTTGTGTGAGATCCAATAAAACTGTTAGTTGCAACAAGATAGGTTTTCTCATCATCGATTTTATCGATTCTATGGTGAGGGTCCCGTTCCCTGTTTAACATGTAACGCACATGCGAACCCTTCATTCTGAGACCCACCAGAGAATTACCGAATGGTTCAATAGTCCATATATTTCGCGCGGTAACCGAACCTTTGCGAATAACATCCCGAATCCCACCCATATTGTAGAAACCAAAATCCGCATCGATAGCGCTGGCTATTACGGTTTCGAAAATAATCTGCAATTCTTCCTGGCTGTAGTTACGATCTGCCTGTGCGATCTGATAGCCAACCTGAGCCGAGACTTTATCTGTCCACTGCCTAACCGCAGACGCCACCGCGGGTTCCGGACCCGGAAGTTCTTTTGCAGGAATGAGTTCTGCTTTCGCACTTAAAACCTCGTTAGTCACCGTATCCACCGTTAATCTTATGTGGCCAACATGAGAACCGTACTCTCCTGCCTGGGTCACCAGGGTATCTCCTACCATGACACCAGGATCGACTACCGTATGAGAATGACCACCCACAATAACGTCGACACATTCAGTATCACGCGCAAGTGCCAATTCCTCTTCGTGACCTACGTGAGACAGCAGGACCACAAGGTCGACCTTGTCGCAAAGCGCCGAGACAGCCGCTTCTATCGATTCCTTAGGATCTGCAAAACTAAGGTTCTCGTTTCCCATGGGGATAATCATGTGAGGCGTCGCCTCAGTAATCACTCCGATGATGCCAACTTTAATTCCATCCACGTCTTTGACCAGGAGCGGCGCATCAGCGATCAACGATCCATCCGGACTGTAGGCGTTAATAGCAAGCAGCGGATAACTTGCAATCTCTTTAAATTTTTCTATCTGGCGAAAGCCATGGTCAAACTCATGATTACCAAGAACCGAAGCGTCGTATCCCATAAGATTCATCACTTCGAAGATCGGCACCCCCTCAAACAAAGTGGAAACCGGGGTCCCGGATATGCTGTCTCCTCCATTGAGAAACAACACGGCTGAATTGTTGTTACGCACCTGATTCACGTAGGCAGTAATTCGTGCTGCCCCCGCAAACTCATCTTCTTGCTTGATGCGCCCATGAAAATCATTTGTATGAAGTATGACGAGGTCACGCTCTTCGGCGAACGTTGGTAACTGCCATAGAAACACGGCTAACGACAATACGAATTTGATCATGGTTTCAGCTCGATAAAATATCAACGTTGGATTATACCGCCTCCAAAGCAATAACCTCAGTTTACAAACAGCTTTCTCACGTAGAGTTCATCCAAACCTTTCAAACCTTCAACGAAGGCATCGCAGTGGACTGCAATGGTACGACGGTGCTCCTCATACCTGGAGAGATGCCTAAAGTTTCTGATTCGAAGGCGTTTGGGGAGTCGTCCCCAATAGATTGAGAGATCCGCAATATCAATCAGCCCGAGTTCCTTGTTGGAATTCAAAACAACATTCCCCAGATGCAGCGAGCGGTGATAAATACCCTTCTCATGTAGTTGTTTATAGAGGCTACCGAGGTTAAGAATCGTTTCTTCATCCAGGGTAGAACCGATATCCCTTAATGTCATTCCTTCAAGCGGTTTATATATCACCCCAGACCTACGGATAGAGGAAATTCGACAGATCTCAAAAATCTCGGGCACAATGATATCCAGATCTGCCAGGCGCCTGGCATTATAAGCGAATCTCCTGGAGTACGACCAAAATCTGGCGAAAGAAACGAAACGCTTTACGCGGAACAACTTAAGGTAGTTGCCATTCTCAAGTCTTAGCACCTTGTCGCCAAAGGGATCATTAGCAACTATCTCTACCCCTTCGCGTAGCGCCCTGTATTCCTCGACGGTGAGCGTTTTCTGCATATGACCGTTATTAGGAAGCTTCTTCCCAAAGTCCTTCTTTCCTGACGAAGTCGACTACAGTATCCAGGCCGTCACCCGTTTTAAGATTGGTAAAGACGAAAGGTGAATCCTCTCTCATTCGTCTGGTATCACTTTCCATAACTTCAAGTGATGCGCCCACGTGAGGTGCAAGATCAGTTTTGTTGATTATCAGCAGGTCACTTCTGGTAATACCTGGGCCACCTTTTCTTGGGACCTTCTCACCGGCGGCAACGTCAATAACATATATAGTCAGGTCAACAAGTTCGGGGCTAAACGTTGCACTAAGATTATCGCCACCACTCTCTACAATTACGATCTCAAGTTCAGGAAACCTTACGTTGAGCGCATCAATCGCAGCCAGATTCATGGAGGCGTCCTCTCGAATTGCAGTATGTGGACAACCGCCGGTTTCAACACCCACGATCCTGTCTTCAGGCAGGGCCTGAGCTCGCCAAAGTATCTCCGCATCTTCCTGCGTATATATATCGTTAGTAACAACTGCCACTTCGTATTCCTTTGAAAGCTTTCTACACAATTGCTCTACCAGGGTAGTTTTTCCTGCACCCACAGGCCCACCGATTCCAACACGTAATGGCTCTGACATCTTTCTACTCCTCTTTTCTCTAACTATTGCACTTGCTATTGCACTTCGACAACTATGACCTGAATATCCGTGAATACTGAGTTTCATGGCTGGCGCTTGCGATCACGAAACCTAGAGCAGTCACACCGATGGCGTCGCACTGCACAGCATTCGCGGCAGCATCACTTATAACCGGCCCAAGGTCACGTAAAATTCGCTGACCCATCCGATGACCCAGAGGTACCAGTTTGACGGCAGCCAACACCTGGTTTTCACACCAGGCCCAGGCATAACCATTCAGCGCATCCTCCAGCGGAATCTGATTATTCACAGCAATAACCGCGAAGGCAGCGGTGAAACCCATTTTCTCTGCGGGAAGTGTTTCGTCTAGTTCACCTGCAAGGTCACAAAGCGCAGTCCCCATTTGCTCTTCTTCATCACGTAGCTCGGCAGTCTCCCTGCATGCTCTACACAGCCTGTCGAACTCTTTGACACCCTCTTTGTCCCCCGCCTTCCAGGCGTCGTAGACCTTACAGATAATGGGCAGGTCAACCGACCCGATACATCGCTCCAATAAACCTGCTATCCAGGATTCCGTCGTCTCAACGTCATTTACCCATCCACGATTGATTGCCTGTTCCAGGCCCTGGGAATAGTGAAATGCACCGACAGGTAAAGCCGGTGAAATTAACTGCCATAAACGTATCGATCGCCGGGAAGAATCAGTGTTCATGACTATGGACATGGTATGCACCACCTTCGGGTTCAAAAGGCGCGTTCTCGTTAACCGGCTCACAACCAAGGCCCCACACCATATCATCCAGAACGTGATCGGTGAGGTATCGCACCCATGCTGGGCCTACCTGAACCCAGACATGCCTGTTACCCAGGTGGTAAGCAATTCGTGCCAACAGCTCAGGATTGTCCGAGTACGCTGTCGAAACAGGCTCCTCGGCTGCCGAAACCAATATAACACGGCCCGACTCACTCCAAAGGTGATCGCCACCACGTACCACTGTACCGCGAGGTAACTTGATCCCAATGGATTCACCTGAATCCAGAACTGCCTTAAGCCTGGTCTTTTCCCGTTTTGCGTATTCCAAAAACAACGTGTCTGAAACGCCGCCTACCTTGTCAGCATCACCAACTATTTGTGTGAACTCATCCATTGCTAGAACAGGAAGTAACGTTGTGCGAGAGGCAACTCTTCTGCCGGCTCACAGGTCAATAGCGTTCCATCCGCCCTTACTTCATAGGTCTCGGGATCTACCTCAATGTCCGGGGTATAGTCGTTTAGCCGCATATCGGACTTACTTACCTCACGCGTATTACTGACGGGCATTAGACTCTTTTGTAAATTGAGTGACTCCGCCACGCCATTGTCCATTGCCGCACCGGACACAAAACTGAGCGACGTTGCCGTCAATGCGCCACCAAAAGCACCGAACATGGGTCGATAGTGAACCGGCTGAGGGGTCGGAATCGACGCATTGGGATCTCCCATGGGGGCTGCCAGGATTGCCCCACCCTTGATAATCATGGCGGGTTTGGCGCCAAAGAAAGCAGGTTTCCACAACACCAGATCTGCAAGTTTACCAACCTCTACGGAACCAACTTCGTTCGCGACACCATGGGCAATAGCAGGATTGATCGTATATTTCGCGATGTAGCGTTTCACACGAAAGTTGTCATTACGCGCAGAGTCCTCTGTTAAGGCGCCACGCTGCACCTTCATCTTATGCGCAGTTTGCCAGGTGCGGGTAATGACTTCGCCAACGCGTCCCATGGCTTGTGAATCTGACGCGATCATGGAAAACGCGCCAAGGTCATGCAGGATATCTTCCGCCGCAATGGTCTCACGCCGAATACGTGATTCCGCAAACGCAATATCTTCAGGAATACTCGAATCAAGATGGTGACAAACCATCAACATATCCAGATGTTCGTCGATCGTGTTGACTGTATAGGGTCTTGTAGGATTCGTGGACGAGGGCAATACATTAGGCAAACTACACGCCTTAATAATATCGGGCGCATGTCCTCCTCCTGCCCCTTCAGTATGAAAGGTATGAATCGTTCGATCCTTAAATGCCGCGAGCGTGTTCTCCACAAAGCCTGATTCATTCAGTGTGTCCGTATGAATTGCCACCTGAACATCCATGGAATCCGCGACCCTAAGACAGCAATCTATTGCTCCCGGCGTCGTCCCCCAGTCTTCATGGAGCTTCAACCCCATCGCACCGGCGGCGACCTGTTCAGTCAGCGCTTCAGGTAGGCTGGCGTTTCCCTTGCCCATAAATCCCAGATTCATCGGTAAACCATCGGCAGCCTGCAACATCATAGCGATGTGCCACGGACCAGGGGTGCAGGTGGTTGCGTTGGTTCCTGTGGCAGGACCAGTGCCACCACCCAGCATCGTGGTCACACCGGACATTAATGCCTCTTCTATTTGTTGCGGACAGATAAAGTGGATGTGTGCATCGATACCTCCCGCAGTCAGAATCTGTCCTTCCCCTGCTATCGCTTCGGTACCCGGCCCAACGACGATATCTACATTAGCCTGGGTATCGGGATTCCCCGCCTTACCAATACCTACTATTCGACCTGCTTTAATACCTACGTCCGCTTTGACGATACCCCAGTAATCAACAATAAGCGCATTAGTGATCACGGTGTCCACAGTTTCGCTGGATGGTCGCTGAGACTGACCCATACCGTCCCTAATGACTTTCCCTCCACCAAACTTAACCTCATCACCGTAAACGGCATGGTCATGCTCCACCTCAATGATGAGATCGGTGTCGCCCAGGCGCACTCGATCTCCGGTGGTTGGACCAAACATATCTGCATAGGCCTGACGACTCATTTTACTCATGACTTATCCTCCAAAGCGCCCATAACTTTCTGGTTAAAGCCATAAACCTCTTTATTTCCAGCAAACTCAACCAAGGTTACCGTCCGGGTTTGCCCGGGTTCAAAACGCACCGCTGTGCCTGCCGGTATGTCGAGTCTAAATCCTCGTGTGGACTCACGGTCGAAAGAAAGCGCAACGTTGGTTTCATAGAAGTGATAGTGAGAGCCAACCTGTATCGGGCGATCGCCCGAGTTGGAAACGGGCACCTCGATTGTGCTGCGTCCTTCATTAAGCAGTAGCTCGCCTGACTCGATAAACATTTCTCCGGGAATCATGACAGCTCCTTAGGATATTGGATTGTGTACGGTGACAAGTTTGGTTCCGTCGGGAAACGTCGCCTCAACCTGAACCTCGTGCAGCAACTCGGCAATACCATCCATCACATCATCGCTGCTTAGAATCTCTGTACCGTAAGACATCAGAGCTGCGACAGATTGCCCATCCCGTGCGCCTTCCATGATAGCAGCAGATATCATGGCAACCGCCTCTGGGTAGTTGAGCTTGACGCCCCTTGCACGACGTTGTTCAGCGAGTTGCGCTGCGAGAAAAATCAGTAATTTGTCTTTCTCTCTTGGGGTTAACTCCATTGCAACCTCCTTCTCTTTATTACGTTGCCCAGATGCGTGGCGCACCCGGTGAAAAACCATTGATCAACATACGTATCGCCGACCACAACCGCGTTAGCTCCTCGCGCAGTGCAAAAGCATCATCAGCCAGTGCACGAATCACCAGCACGTCATCTACCAGCGTTGCCGCCATGTCACAAAAATTCTTTCCATCAATCAGTTCCCGCGTATGGCGTAAAACTTCCTTATCTGCAGGAAACCCGTAGAAGGAACCCAGGACCAGATGGCTATTAAGCCCCCATGGCGCTGAAAGCACCGCGTCTCCCGCGGACCATTGCTGTCTTTCGATCAGCCGCGGGACTTCATCAACGAGCAGCGTGAATACCTGCTCGAATTCACCAGTTGAATAGTCATCACCACTCACGGGGCGCCCCATAGAACAAATCTCCCAACCACAAAAGTGAGAACTGGACTCCAGTCGTACCGTCGTTGCCTGATGCACACGGCTACCACCAAAAAGCACGGTGTCCTGAGGTAGCCACTCGAGACTCGCGCCCTCGCCCAATTTCAGATCACAAGTAATCTGGCTCGTTGCACCTGCGCTGCGATATATCTTCGCAGATGCAGGCGTCGTAATCAGCGCGGCTGCGTTGCTGCAAACTTCCACACTCGTCCCCAATTCATCGCCACCAACGACACCGCCTGGCGGATGCAAAACATAGACGTGACAAACGCCATCGGGTGGATAAAACGGTTTTTGAATCCGTAAAGGACCCTTATGTGAACATCTGCTAACTAGTGTCTTACACCCCGATCGACGAAACTGTAAATTGAGGTTCGCCTGCCAACCGTGGAGACTCATACTGACAGATGCTCGGTAATCATGGCCTCGGATAATTCCTGCATAGCACCAGCAGCTACTATTGCGCCTTTGCTCATAATATGAAAATCACTCGCGACGTGACGCACAAAGGGTAATTTCTGTTCGACAACCAATACGGTCAGCGCAAGTTCTCGATTTAATCTGACAATAACTTCGCCAATTTCGTGCACAATATTGGGTTGAATCCCTTCAGTCGGCTCATCCAGTATCAATAATTTAGGCCCAATGACCAACGCTCGCGCTATCGCTAATTGCTGTTGTTGACCTCCAGACAAATCACCACCGCGCCTTTGCATCATTGTTTGCAGAACAGGAAATAGCTCAAATATTAATTCCGGTAGTTGCCGTTCTTCTCTTGGCAACGCGCCCAATCCAGTCAGAAGGTTTTCTTCTACGGTCAGTAACGGAAAAATTATTCGACCCTGGGGCACGTACCCAATACGCAGTGGCGCCCGACGCTCAGCCGGTTCTGCAGTCATTTCCACACCATCGTAGAGGATTGAGCCTGAATCCAAGGGCAGCAGCCCCATGATGCAATTAAGTAAAGTCGTTTTGCCAACACCATTTCGACCAATCAGACTGACGCAACTGCCGGGGTCGATAGACATGTTCACATCCCACAGAGTGTGGGATTGACCATAGGATTGATTGACATTAGTAATCGAAAGCATCAGCTACCCAGATACACTTCGCGAACCTTAGGGTCTTCCTGTATAGCATCAAACGGTCCTTCAGCCAGCACGCTGCCTTCATGTAACACGGTAACCTGTTTCGCGATCGACCGAACAAATTCCATATCGTGCTCCACTACCACCACGGAACGATCGCCTGCTAAACGAGTTAACAGCGCTGCAGTCGCTTCCGTTTCCTGCTGCGTCATGCCGGCGACCGGTTCATCCACCAATAGCAACAAAGGGTTCTGCATCAGCAGCATGCCAATTTCGAGCCACTGTTTTTGCCCATGAGACAAAGCACCGGCCTGCTTACCAACCAACTCGCTCAGACCAATAAGTTCGAGAACCTCACCGATACGGTCTTTCTCCTCACCTGTAAGAGAACAAAACAAAGTAGTCCAAACACGCTTATCGGATTCCATCGCGAGCTCAAGGTTTTCATGGACCGTATGCTGTTCAAATACCGTTGGCTTTTGGAACTTTCGTCCAATACCCATCGAAGCAATCTCAGGTTCAGACCTACGCAGCAGGTTTACGCGCTGGCCAAAATAAGCGGTACCCCAGTCCGGCCGAGTTTTACCGGTAATGACATCCATTAAGGTGGTCTTGCCAGCGCCATTCGGACCAATAATACAGCGCAGTTCACCTGTCTCTATGTAGAGTGTCAATTCATTAAGCGCGCGAAAGCCATCGAAACTTACACTGATATCCTCCAGGTAAAGAATGACACCCCTCGCTGTATCGATGAGTTCCTCACGGGTCGGTGTCTCAACCAGGAAGTTAAATACGCGGTCAGGGTCAACCTGAGTGGGACGGTTTATGCGTGGATCGTCAGCCATGATTCCCTCTCATACGCAATTGCCGCCAGATGCCAATCACTCCGCGTGGCAGTGCGACGGTTACGATAACGAAAAGCGCCCCAAGCACGAAAAGCCATACCTCCGGCAAAGCACCAGTAAGGACTGTCTTAATGTAATTCACCAAACCAGCACCGAGCGCCGCACCATACAAGGTCGCCCTACCCCCAAGCGCGACCCAAACAACCAACTCAATGGAGTTGAGCGGCTGAAACTCACTCGGGTTGATGATGCCAACCTGTGGAACATAAAGTGCACCTGCGATACCCGCGATTACCGCAGACACGGTAAAGATCCATACCTGATAGTGTTCCACCCTATAACCAATAAATCGCGTTCTGGCTTCCGCATCACGCACCGCGGTAACTACGCGGCCCAGCTTTGATGTAACAATAAATCGACACACGAGATATCCAAGTGCCAATGCCACGACGGAGCAAACAAACAACACTACACGTGTCACATCCGACTGCAGCGAAGCGCCAAGAATGTCTTTGAAATCGGTCAGACCGTTGTTGCCGCCAAAGCCCAGTTCATTACGAAAAAAAGCCAGCATCAGGGCATAGGTCAATGCCTGGGTCATGATCGATAAATACACGCCGGATACCCGGGATCGAAATGCAAGCCAGCCAAATAGGAATGCCAGCACCCCCGGCACAATCATGACCATCAGCGCCGCAAACCAAAACTGATCGAATCCATACCAGTACCACGGAAGGCTATCCCAATTGAGAAACACCATGAAATCGGGAAGCTCCGGGTCGCCGTATACGCCTCGAGTTCCAATCTGGCGCATTAGGTACATTCCCATCGCATAACCACCCAATGCAAAGAACGCCCCGTGACCGAGACTAAGGATACCGCAGTAACCCCAAACCAGGTCAAGTGATATGGCCAGAAGTGCGTAGCACAGATACTTACCAAGCAAGGTGACAGTGTAGGTTGGGATATGGAAAAACGAATCCGCGGGTACCAATAGATTGGCAACAGGAACCAATATGCCAATGGCTAGCAGAACAGCGAGAAAAACCCAGCCACCTCGATCGTGATCCATCAATCGTTGCAGCATCATTTGAGTCAACATCAGCTTTCCACCGCCCGACCCTTCTGAGGAAAGAGGCCCCGGGGTCGTTTCTGAATAAACAGAATGATGAAAATCAGCACCAGAATCTTCGCCACTACGGCGCCTGCCGCAGGCTCCAGCACTTTATTAACCACACCGAGGGATAGGCCCGCCACCAGCGTCCCCCAAAGATTTCCAACACCGCCAAACACAACGACCATGAAAGAATCGACAATATATCCCTGGCCCAAATTTGGCCCCACATTGGTGAGCTGCGATAAAGCAACACCTGCAACCCCGGCGATACCAGCACCGAGGCCAAAAGTGAGGATATCGACTCTGGTATTCCTGATGCCCATTGCCTGCGCCATCGCCCGATTTTGCGTAACTGCTCTGACCTCAAGGCCTAAACGGGTCCGCTGCAATATCGTTAGCAACGCAGCAAATACCAGAAGTGCAAAAAAGAAAATGTAGAGCCGGTTGTAGGTAATTGACAAGCCCTGAACAATCTCTAGGGAGCCGCTCATCCACTCTGGCGTTGCAACCGCACGATTTAGTGGAGAAAAGATACTGCGGACTGCCTGTTGCAGGATCAGACTCACACCAAATGTTGCAAGTAGCGTCTCTAAAGGCCTGCCATAGAGAAACCTGATGACGCCGCGTTCAATCGCAATACCAACCAGGCCAGACACTATAAACGCTGCAGGGATCGCAATCAGCAGGGAGTACTCAAGCGCATAGGGAAACAACGTCTGCACCACGTAGGTTGTATAGGCACCCAGCATGATCAGTTCCCCGTGGGCCATGTTAATGACTCCCATGACGCCAAAGGTGATCGATAGGCCAATTGCCGCTAACACCAGAATAGACCCGAGACTCAAACCAAAGAACAACGTCTCGATCCACTGATAACGTTCTACTAATTCCTCAATATTCGCCAACGAACTTATCGCGGCATCACGCAATTGTTGATCCAGACTCTGGTCGCTGACGATTGCAGTCAGTTTGACACGGACGTTGGAATCCAGGTTATATGCGCTTGCTTTAATCGCGGCCAACTTAATAGCCTGGTCTTTGGAATCGAGATCAAAAACCACGATCGCGACGTCAATGGCATCCTGTACGTCTTCGACCGGTTCCACTTCTCGTCGCTCGAGGAGTATTTCACGTAAACTGACATCGCCCGCGTTGATGATCGCCTGAACCGCAGCAATGCGCGCATCAGGATCATCAACATTCAACTGTCGAGACGCAAACAAACCCTTCAACTGGCGACGCAGTTTGTTATTTACGCTGATTTTTTTAGCGCCGCGCCGACCAACTTTACCAAGATCCTCTCCCGAGGCCGCATCGGTTAGTTGATAGCCGCCACCCTCAAGTGAGACCACGACAACCACAGTATCGTCGCCTTTCTTCTTGTATAGCTTGCCGTCGATCAACGCCTGAAGAACCACATCGACCCGCTCGTGATCCATCGTTGCGAGCCGACTTGCCGCTTCCAGCTTGTCGTCAAACGACCGCGTATTGAGCTCATTTACTGCGGAGTCAAAGTCATCCCCAAACGCAGCAGTCGACGCACTAGTAATCACCACGACCGCCAGGACAACAAGCGTCTTGAGATTAATCAAAAGTATCTCCTAACAATACCCTCCCCCCAAAGGAGGACGAGCGGGTAAAACCCGCTCGCCAATATACCATGAAGCCTAGAGAAGCTTACTCGTAGTTTTGACCCGAACAGGCGCCGCTCTTGACGTTGTAGTTGCCACAAGACAGTGGAGCCTGCCAGTCAGCAGTGATGTCCATTGACCCCGGCAAGAAATCCGACCAGGCATCGCCAGGTACGGTACCCGGTGTCTGCCAGACTGTATCGAACTGTCCGTCGTCCTGAATCTCACCAATTAAGACTGGCTTGGTAATGTGATGGTTTGGCATCATCGTAGCCAGGCCACCGGAAAGATTAGGAACAGCAACGCCGATGATGGCATCCTGAACCGCACTAGAATCTGTAGTGCCGGCCTTCTTAACCGCCTCTACCCACATCTTGAATCCAATATAGTGCGCTTCCATAGGGTCGTTAGTGACTCGATCTTCATCATCTATAAACGCAAGCCAGCTATCGATAAAATCATCGTTAACGTCCGCATCGACACTCATAAAATAGTTCCATGCAGCCAGGTGACCCACCAACGGACCAGTATCAATGCCGGAAAGCTCTTCTTCACCAACTGAGAATGCGATAACTGGAATGTCCTCAGCGGAAAGACCCTGATTACCTAGTTCCTTGTAAAAAGGAACGTTGGCGTCACCGTTAATGGTCGATACCACAGCTGTCTTCTTACCCGCTGAACCAAATTTCTTAATGTCTGCGACAATTGATTGCCAATCGGCATGGCCAAAGGGCGTGTAATTTATCATTATGTCCTTGTCAGCTACACCCTTCGCTTTGAGGTACGCCTCAAGAATCTTGTTCGTGGTTCTTGGATATACGTAATCGGTTCCCGCAAGCACCCATCGCTCCGCACCAATCTCATTCATCAGATAATCGACCGCAGGAATCGCTTGCTGATTAGGCGCAGCACCGGTGTAGAAAACATTCTTAGACGATTCCTCACCTTCATACTGTACCGGATAGAACAATAGACTGTTTAATTCTTCAAAGACTGGTAGAACTGACTTCCGTGAAACGGATGTCCAGCAACCAAAAACGACGTCAACCTTTTCTTTCTCGATCAGTTCACGAGCTTTTTCTGCAAACAAGGGCCAATTAGAGGCTGGGTCAACGACCACAGCTTCCAGCTTTTTGCCCAGCAAGCCACCAGCAGCATTTTGCTCCTCGACCATCATCAAAATGGTGTCTTTCAATGTGGTCTCACTAATGGCCATCGTGCCCGATAGCGAGTGTAATACACCAACCTTAATTGTATCCGCGGCTGCCCAGCTAGCACTGAAGCTTAAAACCACCACTGCGCAAACTCTTATTAGTTGTCTAACCATGTGTCCTCCAAATAGAACCCTGTTTTTGTTGTTACCGATAGGTAGCAATAACTGAGCCAGAATACTGGCGTCAATAAGCGCACTTATTGTGCAAAAACGCACATATATAGGGATTCGGGGGTTTGGAGCGCACCAGGCCAGTGCGCACTAGATCACTGCTGGGTTATTGTCGATTCTTCATCAATGAGTTTTTAACGTGAATCTTGCCATCGCGAAAGGTAAACAGATCACAACCATCGACTTCCAGTTTGGTTCCATCGGCCCTCGTGGCAACAATGGTCCACTCAGAACAGCCACGATTTCCATCAACAAAATGGCTCGCGTTCTCGAAAGAAATATCCGGCAGGTCAGTCCAGACTTCTACGAATCGGCGTTTTACCGCTGCACATCCGTCAAAACGCGTACCATATCGTTCTGCACCGCCGCCAGTTTCAAATATGCAGTCCTCGCTCATGTAGGACATAATTTTGTCGATATCATGCTCGTTCTAGGCATCCGCATATTGCTGCAGGTCATCTAAACCCATGGGCTCCCCTCCCAACTAGCGAAGGAAGCCATGATGCCATGGACCCTGGGCAGTTAACCACCAGCTTTCAACTGATCCAACTCTTCGGCGCTCACTTGATCGATGGAGATTATCTGACAGACTTCATGTCTTGACTTCACATTGTCAAAACCAGGGCGAACAACATTATTGGTCGACGTAATCCCAATGCGTTCCGAATGACGCAACTGATGACAGCTATCGCGCAAATTAAGCACATAATGACGCGCTGGCCCAACGGTTACCGACACGCGATTGCTATCGATGTATTTCCAATCACTGATGGTATGGACAAAATTAATACGGTCGAGCGGTGTCAATGCCAATACAGAACTGGTGAAAAACGTGCAAAGCAGCGTGGGAAAAATGAGTCGATTCTTCATGTCTTAGTCCTTTGGATTGTCTAGGTAAATCCTAAAGGCAGGAAACTGAATCAAAACTGAACCTCATCCCTACCATTTTGCTTTCTTCAGCGTTATGGTTCTACCAGCTTTATGGTGCCGGAGGGGCCTATGAAACGCCCATTACTGATTTTTGCATTCTTTACCTTAACTTTTTCTGCAACGGCCGACGAAAAAGCCACTGACCCGGCCTGGATAGACCCGGTCTGGATAGATCTTGTCGTACCTGCAGATTCCCTGGCTATCGGGCGTGCCAGTGTAGAATCCGTATTGGATACCCCACTCGGGAAATCTGTCAGGAATAACAGAAGAAACACCTACAGCAATATGAATAAGTTCCTGAAAGATGGGTTTAATCTTTCTGCCAAAAAGCTGCGATATGCCTGGTTCGCGTTCTCGGCCTCCCAGGGAAGCATGATGTTTATACAAGGGGACTTTGACGAAGGAAAGATCACCAAAAAGATGCAGCGCAGAAAAGACTGGGACACGATTGACATCAAGAACACGCTGCAGGTATCAAACTACAAAAACGATTACGGCTCGCAACAGACAGCAGCACTGCTGCGAGATAACCTCATCGCTATGGGTTCTCGGGATGTAATGATAGAAGTTCTTGTCAGATGGCAACAAGGTCTCCAATCGCCTCCACGTCCCGGGATCGTTCAAATCGTCAACAGCGAAGCACAGGTTTCTGCCGTTGTTCTTGACCTGACACCGTTTCAACAAGCCAATCCAACCTACGCTTTGATCAACCACGCGTGGCTCGAAGGTTATATTGATAATGATGCGCACATGACAATCAGTACCGAATCTTTAAACGCTCAGGTAACACAGGGCCTTGAACAGATCCTGCGAGGGTTGCTACAGGTCATACCGACGCGACCCGAAATACTGGCTCAGCCCCTCGCCATCGAAGCGTTAAAAAACGCCAAGATGCAACGCGACGAAGCAATCCTGAATGTGAGCACATTCATTCCTGGAGATCTGGTGATGACTCGCTTCCCGATGCAACGCCGCGCCTTGTAGTTTGAGGGTTACAACAAGTCGCAGGTTGGCTTTCTAAGACCTGATCGGAAACTTATCGTCGTATCGAAGTCAATGTATTCATCGGAAGCAGTATCGTAGGCGGGCCAGGCGGGCAACGACGGTCCGTTCGGGTCGCCGGTTTTTGCGAACTGTACCCATAAAGAGCTTATTAGCTCCGCGAGCCGCTGGTCTTCGGCATCATCATCTTCCGGAAGATTATTAAACACATAGGCGATTTCAATTGAGTGGTACGCGGCGTCAATCGGTACCTTCGGGTTTCGCCTCGAGAAACAATAAAGGTAACCATTGCTGTTGATGTTGTGCAGCGCCGCGGCAACATCACGCGTACTTTTCGCAAACGTTGTATCGGTAAAATAATCGGTAAACGCAGCCCTGATATCCTCGTTCGATTCTGCAGGATAGATCTCCAACAAGCTATCCCCACTGTCTCCTGCGCGCCAGCGAACGAATGCTTCATAGTTTTCCACTGACTCAAGAACAAAGGAAAGGCCCTCCATTGCTGCCCAATAGCCACCCTCCTCGGCGTTGATTCCAAGCATGACAGGAACATCATGGGATTCTCTTCGCTCGGTTAAGACCCACTCGTCCATCACCGGTCCAAAACTGAATGCGCTTACCTGAGCGCCAGCACTCACCACTTCCTCCATGGGAATTTCATTGACTGTTTCATCCAACAAAGATGGAGCATCAAATGCTCGAAGTTTTGCCATATCATCATCACCAGATTCAGTGAGCATCTTTTCAGCAAACCGTTCTCCCACTGTTTCAAGCATTTTGAGGGGCGGCCCCACATCAGTACCACCAGGCGCACTCTGGGAAATGGCACGATGAAACAATCCTTGCGCCAGGGGAGACACCCGAAGAAGATTGACGCTCATGGCACCAGCAGACTCCCCGAAAATGGTTACGCAATCAGGATCACCGCCAAAGGCCGAGATGTTGTTACGTACCCAGGTCAGGGCAGCAATCTGGTCCAGCAGTCCATAGTTACCCGATACTCCAGACTTTGATTCAGAACTAAGGAGAGGATGCGCGAAAAAACCGAAAATCCCGAGGCGATAGTTAATAGTAACAACAACGACCCCTTTACTTGCTAGCGCCGCGCCATCAAAATTGCGCTGATGACCCCAGCCGTTTTCGAAACCGCCGCCATGGATCCATACCATTACCGGGCACTGACTACCTTGTTCTCTGCACCACACGTTTAGATACAGACAGTCCTCGCTGGTACGAGGTCGCTCCTGAATTAACACGTCCGAAAAGAACCCTTCGGACTGTGGACATGCGGGACCAAATTCGGTGCAGACACGCGGCTCGTCCCAGGGTACAACCGGTTGTGGTTCAACCCATCGCAGGTCTCCCAGGGGAGGGGCTGCATAGGGGACGCCACGATACGCAGCCATGTTCGACGCTGAGTCGACCACCTCACCAACAATAGGTCCCGCTTCAATTTCGATCACAAATGCGCCAACGGGCCTCTTAACAGTTCCCCGGATGCGGCACCTGTGTGTTCATTGTCACGCAGTAGAATTTCGCCATTAACAACCGTAGCGAGCAACCCTTGTGCGGTTTGCTTCAGACGTGTTGCCCCCGCAGGAAGATCATTAACAACTTCAGGAAGATTTGGCGCAAAAGTCTCCGGGTCAAAAATAGCTAGGTCGCCAGCCATACCGAGCCGCAGCAAACCCCGATCATGCAGTCCCCATTGGGACGCGGTATCGAAGGTCACATATCGAACTGCCTCCTCAAGACTAAGCGCCTGCTCCTCACGAACCCACTGGCTAAAGATATTGGTTTGCAGCGAACTATCCATAATTTGTGATACGTGTGCACCAGAATCAGAGAACGTCACGACAGAACGCGGGTGCTTCATCATCTCAATCACGTCCGCATCATCATGATTATTGATGGGTGAACGAAACAAGGCTTTGAACTTCGACTCCAACGCAATATCGATCAAAGCCTCGACCGGGGAAACTCCCCTGCCCTTGGCAATGTCAGCGAGTGACTCGCCAGGCTGGGTGAGATCAGTCATATGAAAGACCCAGTCCCAGTCGGGCGGCATGATGGTATGGCCGCCGCGCTTATGACGAGAGCTGGCGCCACTGGCCTCGGCAATCAGTTTCTCCCGCAGACTAGCGTCTGAAAAGCTGACACGCTGTTCCGAAAGTGGAAGCCTGCGAATGTCACGCCACACATCCCAGCTATCGAACGGTGTATGCGCTTCGAAGCTGTAAATAATATTTAGAGAGCGGGAGTGAACCTGGGCAAACATCCGGCCGCCGGCCTCTGCAACCTCGTCCAGCAGGTCAAAATAGGAACGCCAAACCTCCGGTGCCTCTCTTTTTGCGAACATGCCCCAGGTAATGGGCACCCCGGACTCAACCGCCAATGATTTCAGGCGCTGGTGGTACTCACGAACATTCTCCGGGTCCCTGCCATGATTTTCTCCGGCGATCTCAAAAATGCCAGCCCCGGTTTTACCCATGGCATTCACAATGTGGCGAACTTCCTCCCAACCAGCGACGCGACTCGCCACAGGCTTGTGGTCCGAAGTCTCATGGTTTGGCGAGCGAGACGTCGTAAACCCGATCGCACCAGCACGAACGGCTTCCTGAACCATCTGACACATCTGCTGAACTTCGGCTTCGGTTGCCTCTTCTTCAAATGCCCGCGCACCCATAACATAGGTACGCAATGCGGAGTGTCCTATATAGCCTGCATAGTTTATGCCTTTGGGAAGGCTATCGAGAACATCCAGATACTCTGGAAAGGTTTCCCAACGCCAGTTGATGCCGGCCAGCATCGCTTCCCTGGCGATATCCTCAGCCCGTTCAAGATTGCGAAACACGAGATCGGCCTCATCTTCACGACAGGGCGCCAGGGTGAACCCGCAATTGCCCATAACGACGGATGTTACCCCGTGGTAGCAGGAACATGAGCCAATAGGATCCCAAAATACCTGTGCATCCATATGGGTATGACCGTCAACAAAACCTGGCGCAACCACATGACCTTCGGCATCCAATGTTTCCTTAGCCCGCTCATTAATACGACCGATGCGCGTGATTTTGCCATCGGTAATTCCCACGTCAGCCCTAAATCGCGGCGTCCCGGAACCATCAATAACGGTTCCGTTCTTGACTAAAAGGTCGTAAGTCATAATGTTCCCCTAGCACAGTGATTCCTTACAATAATCTTTTTTCTAGACCTTGCACAACCCAGAGGCTAGAGTTCAGCCTGTGATGAAAACACTACTTATTTTATCTCTCCTGGTTTCCTGGTCCGGCGACCTATTTGGGGGAACGCTGGACGGCGTTGCCGGCCAGCACGCCATTGCCATGCACGGCCAGGTCAAGTACCCCGCCGGATTCGAGCACTTTGACTATGCAAACCCTGACGCCCCGAAAGGGGGAACGATGCGCATGCATAGTATCGGCACCTTCGATTCCTTAAACGGTTTTATCGTAAAAGGAAATTCTGCCAGTGACGTAGGCCTGATATACAACTCGCTTGCCGCCCGGTCTGCAGACGAGGCGCTCAGCCAATACGGTGAATTAGCCGAAGAGATCTATATGCCGGAAGATCGCTCATGGGTGGCTTTCAAACTTCGTGACAACGCAAGGTGGCACGATGGAGAAAAGGTTTCTGTGGACGATGTTATCTGGACCTTCAACGCGCTGCTCAAGGATGGACTGCCGTTTTATCGTTTTTATTACGGTAATGTGCAGGAGGTCATCAAGGTCCACGATGACATTGTACGTTTCAACTTCAAGCCAGGGGAAAACCACGAATTACCATTGATCCTTGGACAGCTGGTGGTTTTACCCAAACACTACTGGGCAGATCGGGATTTCACCAAGACAACACTGGAGCCGCCGCTTGGCTCTGGACCATACCGGGTAGCAACGTTCGAACCAGGACGATCCCTAACTTTAGAACGAGCCGAAGATTACTGGGGCAAAAATATTCCCGTTCATAAAGGGCAATTCAATTTTGGTGAGATTCGTATCGACTACTATCGAGACAGTGATATCGCACTCGAAGCCTTTAAATCCGGCGAATACGATTACCGACGGGAACAATCTGCCAAGAACTGGGCGACCGGATACAAAGTCGCCGCTGTGAAAAACGGTTTAATCGTACAACGCAAATTCGACCACAACCGTACTGCTGGCATGCAAGGGTTTGTGTACAACACGCGGCGCGAGATTTTCAGTGACATCCGGGTCCGCCAGGCACTCGTATACGCCTTTGATTTCGAGTGGTCCAATCAAAATCTTTTTTACAATCAGTACGCCAGGTCGAGGAGTTACTTTGATAACTCTGAACTCTCTGCTACCGCGCTACCAGGTGCCGATGAACTAAAATTTCTACACCCTTTGAAAGCGTTATTGCCCGCCGAGGTATTTACTACCGCCTACGAGCCACCAAAAGGTGGAGGCCCACGTCCGATGCGTGGAAACCTGAGGGCCGCGGGGAAACTACTCAATGAGGCCGGATGGGTAATTCGAGATGGGAAACGCGTTAACAGCCAAACGGGCAAGCCTCTGACATTCGAGGTGATGCTGGTAAGCCCAAGTTGGGAGCGTACCGTTTTACCCTTTGGTAGGAACCTTGAGAAACTGGGCGTGAAACTCACCGTACGAACGGTAGATACATCCCAGTATCGCCAGCGTCTTGATACCTACGATTTCGACATGATTGTCCATGTATTCGGCCAGTCGCTATCTCCAGGAAACGAACAGCGGTCTTTCTGGGGTTCCGAAGCCGCGGGTCTCGAAGGTGGACGTAACTACATTGGTATAAATGATCCCGCCATTGACGCATTAATTGAACACGTGATCGAAGCTCAGGACCGCAGTGAACTCGTTGCGGCAACTCGTGCACTGGACCGTGCGCTGCAGTGGGGACACTGGGTAATTCCCCACTGGCATGCCACCTATGACCGGGTTGCCTTTTGGAACAAGTTTGGCCAACCGGAGATCACACCATCCAGGGGATTTCAGCTTCTTTATTGGTGGGTTGATCCCGCCAGGGCGGCTGTGCTTACCGACAAGTTAGAGTCAGAGGCCCGAGCCCCCAGAAACTAGCCAATTCTCGCCCGCAAGCTCAGCGTCGTGCCTCTAGTTTCTTTGCAAGTAATAGTTTTTTTAACAATTTCCTTTGGAATCTCGCATCTCCTCGCGCAGAATCACGACTTTGTGGACAGAAACTAGTTAATGTATCCCTACATACTTCGCCGTCTGCTGCTGATAGTACCAACGCTATTCGGCATCATGGTCATCAACTTCATCGTCATACAGTTCGTACCCGGCGGACCAGTGGAGCAGATGATCGCCCAGCTGACAGGAGATGATGTCGCCGCGACAGCTCGCTTCGGTGGTGGTGCCACGCAGGAAACCGGCGACACCTCCCAAAGACCAGACATAGGGTCTGAATCCACCTCGCGCTACCGAGGTGCACAGGGTCTACCCCCTGACCTTATCCTTGAGATCGAACAGCAGTTCGGACTCGACAAGCCAGCCCACGAGCGATTAATGATAATGATGGGCAACTACATTCGCTTTGATTTTGGTGATAGCTACTTTCAGGACCGCTC
Source organism: uncultured Gammaproteobacteria bacterium (assembly GCA_913045175.1). Lineage (GTDB taxonomy): Bacteria > Pseudomonadota > Gammaproteobacteria > Pseudomonadales > Azotimanducaceae > UBA7455. The sequence continues at coordinate 70,462 of CAJWQG010000005.1, forward strand.
GGTAGCCCAGCTACTGGTCGACAAACTGCCTGTGTCGATCTCCCTTGGGCTGTGGACGACGCTACTGGTCTATCTCATCTCCATTCCCCTGGGCGTCGCCAAAGCAGTAAGAGATGGCTCACGCTTTGACGTGTGGACTTCGGGTCTCGTGATATTTGGCAATGCCGTACCAGGCTTTTTATTCGCTATCCTGCTGATCATCCTGTTTGCTGGTGGCAGATATCTGGACTGGTTTCCACTGCGCGGGCTTTTTTCCACAGGATGGGAGGACCTGCACTGGTTTGAGCAGATTAAGGATTATTTCTGGCACCTGACGCTGCCACTACTAAGCATGGTCATCGGCGGCTTTGCAGGTCTTACCATGTTAACCAAGAACTCCTTCCTCGAAGAGATCAACAAACAATATGTTATTACCGCGCGAGCAAAAGGACTGACCGAACGACGCATGCTCTATGGTCATGTATTCAGAAACGCAATGCTGATCGTTATTGCCGGATTTCCATCAGCATTTATCGGAATTTTCTTTACCGGCTCTCTCTTAACCGAGGTAATTTTTTCTCTCGATGGTATTGGGCTGTTGGGTTTTGAAGCGGCGCTCACCAGGGATTACCCGGTAATGTTTGGCACGTTATTCCTATTCACCCTGCTCGGGCTAGTCATGGGCATTATCAGCGACGTGATGTACCACCTGGTGGATCCGCGTATCGATTTTGAGACGCGAGAAACCTGATGGTGGATTCTCATTACCGCTGGTTCGGCATGAACATATCACCCATCACCAGGCGCCGAATCGACAATTTCAAACGCAACCGCCGCGGCTACTGGTCAACCTGGGCCTTCCTGCTATTGTTCGTCATCAGCATGGCCGCGGAACTGGTCGCTAACGATAAACCATTACTGATTTCATTCGAGGACGAACTGTACTTCGCGACCTTCGTGTCCTATCCGGAAACAGAATTTGGCGGAGACTTTCAAACCGAAGCGGACTACCGTGACGAGTTCGTCGCGGAGCTTATCAAGGAGGCAGGCTGGATGGTCTGGCCTCCCATACGTTTCAGCCACGACACGATAAACTACGAACTGTCAGTTCCCGCACCGGCACCGCCAAACGATGAGAACTGGCTAGGTACTGATGACCAGGGTCGAGATGTTCTGGCCCGGCTTATTTATGGTTTTCGCATCTCTGTATTGTTTGGCCTTGCCCTCACTATATTGAGTGCGGTCGTTGGCGTGAGCGTTGGTGCCATTCAAGGATTCTATGGGGGTCTGACGGATCTTATCGGTCAGCGTTTCATCGAAATCTGGTCTGGAATGCCAATACTTTATTTACTGATAATCGTTGCCAGCGTCATCACGCCAAACTTCTGGTGGTTACTGGGCCTGATGTTGTTGTTCTCATGGATGGGCTTCGTCGGCGTTGTTCGTGCCGAGTTTTTACGGGCACGCAATCTCGACTTTGTTCGTGCCGCAAGAGCACTCGGCACGCGCGATCGAACTTTAATCTGGCGCCATGTACTCCCTAACGCCATGGTAGCAACGATTACCTTTATGCCTTTCACCTTGTCCGCTTCCATTACGACCCTGACATCTCTCGACTTTCTGGGATTCGGATTGCCCCCCGGATCCGCTTCCCTGGGCGAGCTACTCAATCAGGGTAAGTCCAACCTGCAAGCACCCTGGTTGGGTATTTCAGGATTTGTTGTCATCGCCCTCATGCTGAGTTTGCTGGTTTTTATAGGCGAAGCCACCCGGGATGCCTTCGACCCGCGCAAGGTATTTCGATAGGAACGGTTGTTACCCTAAGCCTGGCCCTTTGCGGTATTAATTCAAGCGCTTGCTTGAATTTCATGATTGAGATATGTTTGTTATTTCCTTCTTAGAAAACAGTAACTTATGGCCTCTCGCCAACCCATGGAGCAACCTGCCGAGACTGCAGATGCTCGCACACGGATACTTCAAGCCGCCTTGGAAGTCTTCGCGTCCAAAGGTTACGCTCAGGCGTCAACCCGTGAAATCTGCCAGCGCGCAGGGGCCAATGTTGCCGGAATCCACTACTACTTCGGTGACAAGGCCTCACTATATAAAGAGCTAATGCAAATCCCGGAGCATATGGTCCGTCCTCCCGAAATTCTGGATGAAACAGACACATCATTGGAGGCAGGTCTGCAAGCTTGGTACAGCCATGTCATGACCTTCGTACTCGAAACCTACGGAGGCAGCCACATGCGGCTGCTGTTTTTGCGCGAACAGGTCGATCCTTCTGGATTATTGGATGTGGATCGCGTGGGCATCATTGGGCTTTACCATGAACAGCTAGTGCGTTTTCTAAAACGTCATCTGGGTATTGAAGAAACGGATTCCGCACTGAATCAACTGGCGATTACCCTCGTGGGCATGGCAATGATGTTCTACGTGGAGCGCGCCGCAATCCGTCAGTTAACTCCCGGGTTAATGGAATCTGAGGCAGACCTTGAGGCAGTGGTCGAGCGAATGGTTTGCCATGCCATTGCGGCAGTTGAAGCAGAAAGGAAGCAGCGGGAATGAAAGCGAGATTTCTGAATCCTTTAACGCTGGTGCTGGTCGTTGTGGTCATCGCAGTTTTGGTGACGGTCGTTCCCGGCAGCGCCGACGAAGAAGGTAACAGCGGTAACGAACCGTCCGCCGCTACCGCGCTAACCGTTTCTCTGGTAGAACCAAAAAATGTGGTGTGGCCAGAGATAATCAAGGCCAGTGGCGCAATTGCCGCCTGGCAGGAAGCAAAGATAAGCGCCGAAATCTCCGGTGCCGCATTAACCGAAGTGCTAGTCGATGTTGGTGACAACGTTCAATCAGGAGATATTCTGGCGCGATTTGACAGCGCTCCGGCACGAGCTCAACTTGCTCAGCAGCGTGCCTTACTTGATGAAGCGAAAGCTCACCTAGCAGAAGCAAAAGGCGCGGCCAAACGAGCACAACAACTTGATGCCCGGGACGCATTAAGTGAACAAGAATCTATCAGAGCGAAAACCAAAGAGCAGGCGGCACGGGCGCAGGTCCAACTCGCCCAGGCAAGGCTCGACGCACAACAGCTCTCCCTCGACAAAACCCAGGTTGTCGCGCCAGACTCTGGCGTTATCACCGCGCGCAATGCGACCCTGGGCGCGGTTGGAACACCTGGTGCAGAACTATTCCGGTTGCTACGACAAAATCGTCTCGAGTGGCACCCAGAACTGACTGCCGAATCGCTGGTCAACGTCAGCCCGAGTGATACGGCTGAGATTCAACTGCCCCGCGGTATGTTGCTGACCGGCAAGGTCCGCCAAATTGCACCGATGTTAGATGCCGGGACACGTACAGGAATCGTTTTCGTCGCACTTGATGCCGCAACCACCAACCATGCACGGGCCGGCATGTTTGCGTCCGGAACAATCAATGTTGGTGAGCGCCCTGCGCTCGCGCTACCTACTTCCAGCATCGTGCACCGTGATGGCTACGAGTATATTTTTCTGGTGGACCGTGAGGGTGGACGGACCACGGAGCAGAAGGTGACAACGGGTCGACGTTTCTCGGAGTGGATCGAAATCATCGAAGGCGTTACACCGGGCACTTATGTCGTACGAAGCGGCGGCGCATTTCTGACCGATGGCGATCAGGTGAAGATCGTCGATTGGCCAATGAATGACTTGGGCGGTGCAGAGTGAACGTCGCCACCTGGGCTATCCGCGAACCCATTCCTCCCATCGTGCTTTTTCTTGTATTCACGCTGGCTGGCATCCTGGCGTTTGATCGCTTAACGATCAAGGAGTACCCGGATACCGAGTTTCCCGCAATATCCGTTACTGCCGCATTGGAAGGTGCCTCCCCGTCTCAGTTGGAGACCGAAGTCACACGGAAAGTTGAAAACGCCATCGCCGGTATCGAAGGCATCGAAAGTCTGACCTCAACGGTCACCGAGGGCGTCTCTTTAACCATGATCGAGTTTGTCCTGGAAAGAGATCAGTCTGCCGCACTGGACGATGTCCGCGCGGCCGTTACCAACATACGTAGCGATCTGCCGCGAGACCTGGAACCACCGATTGTCAATGACATAGACTTTGCCAGCGCGCCGATTCTCACCTATACCGTGGCATCGGAAACGATGGATGAAGGGGCGCTGTCCTGGTTTATCGACGATGCAATAACTCGAAGGCTAACAGCCATCCCTGGTGTAGTTGCCGTCAATCGCCTGGGTGGAGTCCAGCGAGAGGTTCTCGTGGAGCTGGACCCTGTAAAGCTCGCCTCACTTGAACTTACCGCCGTCGATGTTTCCAGGCAGTTGCGTCTTGCGCAACGGCAGCTATCGGGAGGTCGCGGTGAGATCGGCGATGCACGTCAATCCCTTAGAACCATCGCAACTGTCGCCAATGTAAAGGAACTGGAAGCTTTCGACATCGCGTTACCCGGAGGGCGTCACTTTCGCCTGGATCAAATCGGCACCATCTCTGACACCGTAGCCGACCGGGGCCAAAGAGCTCTACTCAACGGTCGACAGGTGGTCGCCTTTCAAATTCAGCGTTCTAAGGATTCAAACGAAGTCACTCTGGGTCGAGATGTCGCTGAAGTTATCGCTGAAATGGACCGGGCAGACAATGTTGAATTTGCGCTGGTTATCAACCGGGTGAAACGAATTGCGGATGACTTCGATGCATCCATGGTCATGTTATTCGAAGGTGCCTTTCTGGCAATGTTGGTGGTATGGCTCTTTCTTCGCGACTGGCGCGCCACGTTAATCTCGGCGCTTGCTCTACCCTTGTCGGTCATCCCTACTTTCGCGATGATTTACTGGTTGGGATTCTCACTCAATATCATCACAACCTTGGCCCTGACGCTGGTCATCGGCCTTCTGGTCGACGACACTATCGTCGAGGTGGAAAACATCGTCCGGCATTTGCGGGAAGGGAAATCCTCCATCAAAGCAGCGATGGATGCAGCGACGGAGATCGGACTCGCAGTGGTCACCACCACCATGACGCTGGTCGCCGTATTCCTGCCAACGGCGTTCATGGGAGGAATGGCCGGCCAATTCTTCAAAGAATTTGGCTGGACCGCGGCAACCGCAGTGCTCGCTTCTCTGGCGGTTGCCCGCCTCATTACGCCCATGCTCTGTGCACGTTTTCTTCAGTCTCATCCCCAGTCACCACCTAGCTGGATCATGGACACTTACCTGGATATTGCGCGTCTGGCGTTAAAGCATCGCCTCATTACGTCTCTGTGCGCTGCACTATTCTTTGTTGGCTCAATTCTCGCGTTGAACAGCCTGCCCCGTGAATTTGTTCCCGCATCCGACAACTCCAGTACCCAGGTTATCGTCGAGCTCGCCCCGGGAACACCACTATCCACAACCAACGCTATCGCAGAACTGGTGCGGCAAAAGATTTCGGTTATTCCGGAGATAACCAATATCTTCACGACGGTCGGCACCGGCAACTCAGACAAACATCGAGGGCCCGGTGTTTCGGATCTTCGTAATGCGAACCTGACCATCGATCTACCACCGGTAGGCCAGCGAGAAAGGTCTCAGGCTGAGATCGAAGTGGAGATTAGGTCCATTTTAGGCAACGTGCCCGGCGCACGTTTTCAGGTTGGATCCCGCCAAACCGGAGAGATACTTCTGATAAACCTGACATCCGAGGACGCTCAGCTTCTGCATCAGACCGCACAAAACGCGATGACAGAGCTACGAGGTGTTCCTGGCCTCGGCAACGTCATTTCAAATGCCAGTCTGTTGCGCCCGGAGATATTCATCAGACCAAATATGGCACGCGCTGCGGAACTAGGTGTGACCGCATCAGCCATAGGTGAGACGGTGCAGGTAGCCACCGCTGGCGACTACAGCGCGGCGCTCGCCCAAATGAACCTGCCACAAAGGCAGGTGGATATTCGGGTGCAGTTACCGCTATCCACACGACAAGATCTAGCAGCAATTGAGCAGCTACGTGTACCGGGAGCCCATGGCCTTGTTCCACTCGCCGCTATTGCAGAAGTTAGTATGGGCAGTGGTCCTGCACAGATTTCCCGGTTTGACCGTTCACGTAACATCCGAATCGAGGTCGAGTTGGGCAATCTGTTACTAGGCGATGCAAACGCACTCGTGCGAGAACTGCCATCGCTTAAACGATTACCGCTAGGTGTATCCTGGGTGGACACCGGCGACTCCAAGATGATGAACGACATGTTCAGCTCATTCGGGGTTGCGATGGTAACGGGGCTCATCTGCGTATTCATGGTCCTGGTGCTGTTATTCAAAGATTTCATGCAACCGATCACAATACTGGCTGCGCTTCCGCTAACAATCGGCGGCGCCGTGTTCGCCCTCTTTATAGTCGATGCTTCTTTTTCCCTACCTGCAGTCATTGGTCTGCTGATGCTGATGGGGATCGCCACAAAAAATTCTATTCTGCTAGTGGACTACGCAGTTGTTGCCATGCGCAACGGCATGGATGTGCATGATGCTTTACTGGATGCCTGTGCTAAAAGGGCACGCCCAATCGTGATGACCACGCTGGCGATGACCGCCGGCATGTTGCCGGTAGCAATGGGTGTTCATGAAGGGTCAAGCTTCCGCATGCCAATGGGTATCGTGGTTATCGGCGGTCTGTTGACGTCGACAGTATTAAGCCTGATCGTTGTGCCCGTGGTGTTCACCTACGTGCTTCAGGCCAAGGAATTACTCGCTCGGATTCTCCCGCACGGGCACGCTGTGGAAACCGCTTCCTGACAGCATTAATCGTCCGGCGCGATAATACCCACATAACGCCGGTAGTGACCGTCGGCAGTATTCATCAGTTCGGCATGTGTACCCTGCTCTCTGATCTCGCCATCTTCCAGGAACACAATCTTGTCCGCTCGCTGAATAGTAGACAGGCGATGCGCCACAACGATTAGCAAGCGCTCTCGAGCGATCTGCTCAAGCGACTCGAACAACAGATTTTCGGACTCGGGGTCCAGGGCCGCAGTAGGTTCATCAAGAATCAGTATTTTCGCGTCCCGGATTAGGCCACGGGCAATACAAAGCCTTTGCTGTTGACCCACTGACAAGGTATTACCGGAGCGTCCAAGCACAGTATCTATACCATCAGGCATCTCATCGATAAATGACATACAGCCCGCCATTGTTAACGCCTCTACTATTTCCTCGTCAGTTGCCTGTGGTTTGGCGAGCCGCAGGTTGTCGCGAATGCTCTCTGCAAGTAACAAGTGCTCCTGAAACACGTACGCTATATGACTACGTACGCTATCAATATCGAGATCTGACACGTCTTTACCATCTATACGCACGTGACCGTGGGTTGGCTTCAAAAATCCAGGAAGCAAATACGCAAGGCTGGTTTTACCCGCTCCGGAAGGCCCGACCAGGGCAACCGTTTGACCTACCGGTAAATCCAGCGTGATGTCGGTCAGCGCCCGCCTGCCATCTGGATAACCATAATCGACATGATCGATCTCCACTCCCCTGGCGATCGTCTCAAGCTGGCCTCCACCAGAGTGGTCATCATCGGATTCGTAATCTATAAAGAAGAATATACGACGCGCTGGCGCCATTTTGGTCTGTACGGCTAACCAGAAGCCACCGAGCTCAATGGCACCGCCAGCAATTCCCCAAAAAATGATAAAGATAACCCCAAAGTCTCCAGCTGACATGTCCCCCTTAATAATACTGTTGGTAACCATGACGAAAACAATCCCGCAGACGCTAAGCACAGCAATAGCCGCGCCTATGAAGAGTGCCCCACCCACAAGCAACGATGCTCGCTCCCGAAAATATGATTCCAGACTACGCACCGCAAACTTCTCAGTTTCCTGCTGCATGCCCCCCAAACTTTGCACCGCGTCGATATTGTCAAAGATCTCTTCCATTGCATTCGTCGTTGCCGACCCTGCCGAGCGTTTGGTCTGATTGATGCGACGCATTAGTTTCGCCGCCGGAAATGTAAGGATGAATACAAGCGGCAGGACGCTCCAAGCAATCCAGACTATCTCCTCTGCCGAGACGCTGTAAGAGTATCCGATCAAATACATACTGATGAACGACCCCAGCAAAGCGTAAAAAATATGGAACGTCGAGTCCGTTACCGCAAGCGGAATATTTGAAGTGTCGTACAACACACGATAGATGGAATCGCCTGTACGCTTTTCCGATAAAACGGCCATGGGTAATCGAGTGAGTCGCGCAAAAAGTCTGGTTCTAACATTGTCCGCCAATCGCTGGCTTAATCGCACGGTGACCCAATACTCAATCACCCCCAGTATTCCGCCGCTCTCGGTATGACCATTACTGATCTTATTCTCAGCGGCACTGGCTTCATCCTGCCCCGTAAGCGTGTGGCCATACGTGCCCGAATAAAGTTCTGCACCTGTTCGGGCACCAATAAATATCAAGCCGATGAAATAGCCAGCCGTAATAGTGAACATGATTTCCAACGGAGACATACCTTCCAGGAAGTTTATTATTGGATGCATGAAAGGCGGATATGGGTTCTCGTTCTCGCTGAAGGACTTCTGCAACAAAACATTGTCGATAATGATTTTGGCTAACCAGGGGAGTAACAAGCCGGGCAGAAAGGCGCACAGACGCAATAGAAATTTAGCCGTAAACAACCAACTTACTGCATACAGCAGCTTAAGACAGCGAACAAGCAACACAAAAGATTCACGGGAAGATATTTCTGTCTCGACGTCGATACGATCATCATGATGATGTTCGCCGATGAACTTGTCGACAACGCCTTCTTCGGTGACGTTTTCACTCATGATCTTGACTCACGAGTAACTGCGCCGACGCCTGACTGGCAGCTACAAATTCCGCATACCGACCGTCATTTTCCACCAGGTTGTCATGGCTTCCTGCCTCTATTACTTTGCCATGCTCTAGAAATACAATCTGGTCTGCATTGCGGATCGTGGGTAGTCGATGGGTAATGAGAAAAACAATCTTGTCGGTTCCCCACTCACCGAGGTTTCGCATAACGGCGAGTTCCGTTTCCGCATCCAGAGAAGCAGTCGGCTCATCGAGAATCAGGATTGGCGTGTTTCGTACAATAGCGCGAGCGAGCGACACTCGCTGTCGCTGTCCTGTCGATAGTTTGCCTCCTCGCTCACCCAGTTCTGTGTCGTATCCGGATTCCAACTCCGCGATAAACTGATCTGCACAGGCGATGCGTGCCGCCTCTTCAATCTCTTTACGTGACGCGTTCTTAGTGGCATAGCCAATATTGTCTGCGACGGTCCCAGCAAACAGAACGTTTTTCTGTAACGCGATCGCCGTATTGCTACGAATGTCGTCAATACGCAGATCGCGTAAGTCAGTATTATTTATAGAAACCTGTCCATCGTCGGGATCGTAAAGTCGAAGTAGCAGCGACATAAGAGTGGACTTCCCAGCACCACTGCTACCAACAATGGCCGTTATGGAGCCTACTTCCGCGCGCAAATTGACGCCCGCTAAAACAGGTTGTTCTTGCTGGTAGGCATAGTACGCATCGCGCCACTCAACTGATTTGATTGTCGTTGGGAAGTCCAGCGGGTGCTCCGGGTCGACAATATCTGCTTCCAAATCGAGCAGATAAAACGCTCGCTCCAAACCGATAAACAGATCCTGCAACAATGCCCACCGAGTAATAAGGCTCCCAGCCGTGCCCATCGAACCCGCCAGCCGTCCCCTGAAGTCCTGAAACGCGCCCATATTCCATATCGCGTAGCCGATAATCGTTACCACGGCGGCGCCCATAAAGGTTTCCCTTTCCTCAAGAACCCACCCGACCACCAGGTACTCGGTTATAAGGAGAAGCACCGTGGCCGCCGTCGCAACGACCACGTTTAAAACAACAATTATCAGACGCAAAAATAGAGCAGCGTCCAACGCTCGCTGGGAATCCGCGTGAAACCTATCCAGGATTCTCCGTTCACCCTGATTCGCTTTTACTACCCGCAGGGCCTTCATGGTTTCCTGCAACCGCGAGGTAAGGTCGCTGTTCGCCACGCGGTTTTCTAATGCCCGATATCTAATCAGGGGTGTTAACCAGGCGGTCAAAAAAATCATGGGGATGAATATGAAGATAACGGCAACCGCTACCCGAGGATCGAAAAACGCAACAAAGGCAAGCCCAATCAGGATGAAATAGATCCCTATAACGGGCCCTATAATTGCCTCCTGAACCAGACTCGTAATAGTGGAACTATCCTTGTAGATACGAAAAATTGCGTCGCCAACTCGAGACTGGGAATGAAAATTGAGCGAAAGGTGTTCCGCTTTCGTCATCATTGCCACGCGCAGATTCTGATTAATCATCTGCCAGATCCAGATGTTGTAATAGGTCAACGCCGCACCCATGGGTATGAATAGCAGGCAAAGCATCACAATCCAGATCATAAAACGATCGCGTACGACCCCGCGTTGCTCCGGGGTCAACGTGTCCTTTAGATTGACGTTATCCTCAATATCACTACCGACATAAGAATCATCCAAAAATAGCACTGCCGCCTGAAGCGGCTGCAGTTTGTCACCCACCAGAATCTTGTTATTGAAAAGGTCAGTACCCACCAGACCTACCCCGGCAAGAACCAACGTCATAAACAGGGTGAATCCGCCAAGTATCAAAAGATGTTTGACCAATGGCCGCATAAAGGGCCACGCCTTAAGCGTTAACTGCCAAACGCGGCGCAAGCTTACCGGTGGTATTTCGGATAGATCAACTTCAGTCGAACTCATGATCTTTTTGTTACTAGGACAGGGAAAAGACGCGCACTTTAGCATGATTCCAAGGGCATAACTGTGAGGACTAAGTCAAAAAAACACCCTGCCCACGCCCCTAGGAACTAAAGTCCCCTTATGACAAAATCGGTGTTTTTATCAGGGGAGTACCATGAGCACGGTTAGATCCGAAGGCGAAAATACCTACGTTCCTCCTTTCGAACTCACCAAAGGACAGCCCATGCCGTTTGCCGCCAACGACGGACGTTCCTATATGGCCCTTGAACGGGATGGTGACGCCGGTACTGCAGCGGCAACTGAGGACGCATTCCGCCAAATAGCCAAAGGTGAAGGACAGGAAATCATCGACGTGATCGAGGGTGCACCCCCCGGCCCTATCGAGACCAAGTGGGGAACTGGTTTTCGCGGCTACGATGAGTGCCTTGAATACATCCGTGAAAACAACATCGAAGCGCCTCCAGGGGGCGTTGCTTTACCGCTTCGCTATACCGTTTCCGAGCTGCCAACCTATTCAATAGTTTCGTCCAACGCACTATGGAACGACCCAGACCGCAAGGCTGACGCAGAAGCACTTCTTAAAGAACAGCAAGACACTGCCCGAAGATACTTGTACTTTCCCCAGGTACTGCGGGATGCACGCCGCATGGAAGAGTATTACCCAGGACTGGATCCCTCCAGCCCGGAATGCATGGACCGAATGGGGGTTTCGCTGGCGCATTGTGAATCCAAGTGCGAGAACTTCTATGACGCGGGAGAGGTAGAACGTGTTTTTTACCCGGAAATAGAGAAACTCTTAATGGAATTCTTCCCGGGGGCGACGGACGCGCTGGTCTACAACCACGATGTGTTCGACAGAGATTATGAAGGTGACCGCACCGAGAATCAGGAAAAGAAAATTCCCGGGGTAAACGCGAATTACGCCTATCTCGTACACAACGATCTAAATGACAATAGCGGACGCGTACGTTGCCGCGAACTACTAACGAAAAATCTGCGGAACTTTGGGCGTGAGCAGCGCTGCACTGATGCTGAAGCCGACGAAAAAATGTCGCGGCGTTTTATGTCAATTAATCTTGCCAAGCCAATGGAGACAGTACAACAGAATCCTTTTGTGCTTTGCGCCTGGCCATCGTTTGCCGACCAGGCATACATCAATAACTACCGCATCTACGATGATCGGGTTGGTGAAACGACGCGCTTTACCCATCGTCCTGAGCACGAGTGGTACTGGTTCCCGAAACAAACATCTACGGAAGTATCCATGCTCAAGTGCTATGACTCGATAACGGTCGGATCCGTCTCTCGCTGGTCATTCCACAGTGCGTGCGATGACCCTACAGCGCCCGCGGACGCACCCTGCCGCAAGAATGTTGTCGTCAGGTCCTACGTATTCTTTTAACCATCACGGGAAGCTGCATTGAGTATTGACGCGATTCGCAAAGAAGTACGGCAATGGCTCGCTGAAAACTATACCGATGAGATTAAGGCTGCCGAGGAAGGCAGTGAGGTCTACAACGACTGGATAAAGCAGCTAGGACAAAAAGGTTGGTTATGTCCTGGCTGGCCTGTGGAGTACGGCGGTGCCGGATTGAGCTTCGAAGAACACATTGCACTTACCGAGGAATTCACTGCTGCTAATGTAGTAACAGGTTTTGACGGACAGGGTCGCAATATGATCGGACCTACCCTGCTGGAATACGGTACTGACGAACAAAAAGCCAAGCATCTGGCACCCATCGCAAGGGGTGAAATCCAATGGTGTCAGGGCTATAGCGAACCAGGCTCAGGCTCCGATCTGGCGAGTTTATCGACGAAAGCAGTTCGTGACGGCGATCACTATGTGATCAACGGACAGAAGATCTGGACCTCCGGCGCACATCTGTCACAGTGGATTTACGTACTGGTACGTACAGACCCCGAAGCAAGTAAACATGATGCGATCACCCTGGTTCTGGTCGATATGGATCAACCTGGCGTGACTGTGAAACCGATAAAGCTCATATCAGGCGTTTCCCCTTTTTGTGAGACCTTTTTTGACGACGCCATCGCCGATAGTGTCGTCGGTGAAATCAATAGAGGCTGGACTGTCGGCAAAAGGCTACTACAACATGAGCGAGCCGGTATTTCAGGCATGGGTGCAGCTGGTGCAAGTGCAAATCTCACAGGACCTTACCACCTGGCGGAGCTTGCTAAACAATACTGCGGCGAATCTGAATCACGTATCAGTGATCCTGCCATGCGAGACTCGGTAATCCGCCAACAACAAAACGAATACTCCCTTGAATTAACCTTACGGCGGTCTCGTGCAGAAAACGACACGGGCGAAACATTGAGTTACGCCACCTCCATATTTAAGGCTGTGCGTGCAGCAACCGTAAAAGCTAACGCGGACCTCGCAGTACAAATCCGCGGTTCAAGCGGGACCGGTTGGGAGGGCGACAGCTTTACACCAGCTGAAATCGCCGCAACCAGACATTGGCTTCGTTCCAGGGCAAGTAGTATCGCCGGCGGAACGAATGAAGTTCAGATAAACATCATCGCAAAAAGAGTTCTGGGACTACCAGACTAGAGGCATACCATGCAATCCGTTATCGACCTGCTACAGTCACATACCAGCATTAGAAAGTTCACCGATCAACCAATAGACGAAGCACTGCTCTTTGATCTGCTTCGTGCTGGACAGGGTGCGGCAACGTCAAGTTTCCTACAGGGTACCAGTGTCATCCGTGTTAGAAATATGGATACCAGAAAAGCCATCGCCGAGGTTGCCGGGGGTCAGAGGTACATAGAAACCGCTGCCGAGTTTCTGGTTTTCTGCGCGGATCTTAAGAGGCCCGCCAACTGCTGCGCACTGCATGAAGTAGACTTCGAAGGTGACTATACGGAGCAATTCATTATTGCCACTGTCGATGTCGCACTCATGGCACAAAGCATGGTCGCCGCTGCAGAAAGTGCCGGCCTGGGTATCTGCTACATCGGCGCAATCAGAAACGACCCTCAGACGGTGACTGACCTGCTCCAAATCCCTAAACACGTCTACCCTGTCTTTGGCATGTGCCTTGGTTATCCAGACCAGCAACCCGAAGTAAAGCCGCGCCTGCCTCTTGAAGTCGTGTTGAAAGATGAAGTTTATGATGACTCGAAAGATGCGCCCATCATTGCGAAGTACGACACGGAGATAGAAGAGTACTATGGCACTCGCACCGGTGGTGGTCATGGGACGCCCTGGACTGCACAGATCGCCGGATTACTGTCCGGCAAATCGCGACCGCACATGCGGGGGTTTTTAGCAAAACAGGGCTTTACGTTTAAGTAATACGATTACTTGAGGCGTTCCTCTCGCAGGGTCTTACGGCGAACCTTTCCCGCGTCGTCGCGCAGTGGCTCGTCGACAAACTCCACAGTTCTGGGAATCTTGTAGCGAACCAGACGTTCTGCCAGATGGTCAAGCAACTGCTCCTCGGTAATCTCTACATCTGGTGCATCAACGATTGCGTGTACGACGTTACCCAGGTCTTCATCTGGCAGACCAATCACCGCCGATGAGCGAACCCCCTCGAGCGCATCGATTGCGGCCTCAAGCTCTGCTGGATAGATATTCGCACCGCCACACAAAATCATGTCTGTCAGTCGATCTGACAGATACAGGTAGCCGTCCTCATCGAAGTAACCCAGATCGCCCAGGGATTCAAAACCACCATCCATGGCCTTGGCCTCTGCCCCTATATAACGATACGTGGAACCGGGTCCGGTCTTGGGGCGAATAAAAATTTCCCCCACCTCACCTAGCGGTAATTGTTCACCGTTTTCCCCGACGATAATAATCTCACAGGTTTCACTCGGTCTACCGACCGACCCTTTGTGCTCCAGCCACTCCTTACCCGTAATTATTGTGCTGCCTGTAGCCTCCGTACCCCCGTAAAGCTCCATAATAGCCTCTGCTCCCAGCCACTCTATGTAGGCTTCCTTCAGCCAGGCAGGACAAGGTGCCGCCAAGTGCCACAAGTTTTCAAGGGATGACAAGTCATACCTCAGCCGTGTTTCTTCCGGCAAATTCCAGATGCGCTGCATCATGGTCGGTACCATATATACAGAATCCACACGCTCTTCCTCGAAAATTCGTAGCGTCTGTTCGGCATCAAACCGTGTGGTCACCGTCACCTGATTTCCTCTGAACAACGCCACCATCGCCCAGATGAACGGGCCATTATGGTATAACGGTCCGGGAATCAGCACTGACCCCTGCTGCTTGAATCGGAACCTGTCTTCGTCAATATCAAACTTGGCAGGTGTCGTCGCTACGATAAGCTTGGGTCGACCAGTACTACCCCCGGACGTCATAGCCTTGTAGGTATCTGCAATCATCTCCGGTAAGGGATGATGCTCATGATGATCACCCGGCTTAAAACCAGCTTGCAGCACCTTGAACTCCGGGTGCTCCTCCGCAGGCGCCCCAACCACCAGGCTGGGACTCGCCAGATCGACAATCTGCGCCCGCTCAAAAGCTGGTAGTTTGGCCGAGACAGGCTGTGGTGTTGCCCCCAGTTTCCATACCGCAAAACACGCCTCGAAGAACTCAACGCCGTTGGGCAATCCTATAGTGACAAAATCATTTGCCTTAACACCATGCTCTGCATAGGCTCGGGCCAGCCGATTGGTAGCTTGTTCAAGTTCAGTCCAGGTCACCGACTGATCTTCATGTTTCACGGCAATCGCGTCCGGTTGCCGTTCAGCCCAATAGTGGAGAAGTCGAGAAAGAGAAATAACATTCATTAAAAAGTTACACCGTTAGTTGTTGTTATTTTGTATCTGTTAATCAGGTCGGCCTACGACACCTGCCATCATATTGCGTTTTGCTGCTTCCTTGGAGGATGGCTTTGTTGGCGCAGCGCGGGCTTTAAAGTTATAGGGTTCAGTATCGATTTCTTCCAACTCCAACTCGCCCGCAAGTACTGCATCTTTCCACTTCTGATGTTCTGCTTCGTGAGATTGAAACTCTGGCATAAGTTCGTTAGCAAACAATTCCAGACTGGCACAGATATCTTCATGGGTATTTTTGCCCGCCTGATTCAACAGGATTACCTGGTCGACGTTAGCTTCTTCAAGTTCCTGTAGTCTCTGTCGTATTGTATCAGGCGAGCCAATCAATTCACTGCCGGAGCGCTTCTGACCCTCTGGTGTTTGTTTCCATTCCTGATAGCGATCCCAAAAATTCATGGATCCCGGCTCGAAGGGACCCTCCTTTGCATACAGTCGTAAAGCGAATTGGAAAAAAGTCCAGCCATCGGCTTTTTCCCACGCTTCTTCATCGGTCTCGCAGCACATAAACCCGGACACCACAGCAATATTCGGATTGGTCGCATAGTCACACAGCTTCTGCTGATCCTTTACAAAGGTTTTGTAGTACGCATTCACCCAAGCGAGATGCATCGATGTCGACAAACTTGAAACACAGTGCCCCCATGCCTCGATGGGCGGCGTATCGAATGGTGTCTAGCTGGGAACAGGCAACCCAGAGTGGCGGATGTGGTTTTTGTTGAGGCTTAGGGACAACGGCACGTAGCGGAAACTTAAAAAACTCGCCGTCGTATTCCCAGGCATGGTTCCAGAACATGGGCATCACACATCTGACGGCATCCTCCCACACATCACGCTTGTCCCGATATCGAAGGTTAAAAGGATGCAATTCTGTAACGGATGATCCCTCACCCAAACCCATTTCTACTCTGCCGTCAGAAATCAAATCCAGCGTACCAACTTTTTCCGCCACACGCGCAGGATGGTTGGTGGTCATCTGAATAATTCCATGACCAAGTCGAATGTTTTGGGTTCGCTGACTGGCCGCTGCAAGAAACACCTCTGGCGCTGAAGAATGTGAGTATTCTTC